>CBDTZZ010000075.1:0-5656 GCA_965365035.1 uncultured bacterium
CGCCGATGCCGTGGTGGTGGCTCAGTGCACCGCCGTTGCGGACGATCGCCTCAGTGGCCGCCGCCTTCACGCGCTCCCACTGCTCCACCTCCGCGCCCTTCTCCTGCGCCGCGAGGAACGTGTAGTAGATCGAGCCGCCGTCGCGGTAGGAGTGCGAGAGGTGGGCCATGACGACGCTGCGCTCACCCAGCGCCTCGTAGATAGCGTCGCGCACGGCGGCGTGCAGGGCGAGGTAGCGGTCCCAGGGCACGGCAGTCTCCAGCGTCTCGACCATGACACCGTGATCCAGGAGCGTGTCTCGAAGGAGAGGGGCATCGTACCGTCCGCGCTTCCACGCCCTGCCGGCGCCCTTGCCGATCGAGAAAGCGCCGTGGCGACTAAGAATCTTCTTCGCCGCCGCGCGCTCGTGCTTGACGTCAGCCTCGTCGCCCTCGAAGCCGAGGATCATCACAGACCCCGACTCCAGGCTGAGGCCGCGTCGCCCCAGGTACCAGCGACCGGCGCCCTCGAGGACGCCGGAGAACCCCGTCGGTGGCGCCCGCATCGCCAGCGTCGATTCCGTCTCTGTCTCGTCGGAAACGCGAAGAACTGAGGGCGATAGGTCCGCCTGCATGATCTCGCGCGCGGCCTCGACACCTTCCGCAAACGACGGCAGGAGGTAGCCCCGGAAGTCATCGTATTCAGGCAGTCGAGACAGCCGCAGCGTGGCCTGCGTGATGACGCCCAGCGCGCCCTCCGAGCCAGTGATCACCTGCACGAGGTCCGGCCCGGCAGCGGCTGCAGGAACGCTCGGGGTGGTGAGCAGACCGTCCGGGTGCGCGAGGTGCAGCGACTGGACGTGCTCGGCGATCGTCCCGTAGTGCGTGGAGTTCTGGCCGGCCGAGCGAGTGGCGATCCAGCCTCCAACGGTTGAGTACACGAAAGACTGCGGGAAGTGACCGAGAGTGAAGCCGCTGGGGTTGAGGAAGCGCTCCAGGTCGGGTCCCATGATGCCGGCCTGCACCGTGGCGGTGGCCGAGTGTTGGTCGATCGAGAGCGGCCTGCTCAGGTCGGCCAGGTCGAGGGTGATCGAAGTCCGGTCGGCGGCTGGCTCGACCCCTCCAACAACGGACGTGCCGCCGCCGAACGGGATGACAGCCAGGCCGTGGCGCCGCGCCAACCGCAGGACTTCCAACACATGCTCCTCTGTGCCCGGAGTAACGACGACGTCCGTTGGGTTCGGCACCTCGCCGCGACGGATGTGGACCAGGTCTTTGTATCCCTTGCCAAGGCTGAAGACGGCGCGGGTGGCGGCGTTGGTCGAAACGCCCTGGGCCCCCACGATGGCGGAAAGTTCCGAGACGACGCCATCGCCGACGTTGCTGGGCGGCACCGTAATCTCGGACGGCGACTCCAGGCGCTCAGTCGGCTCAGTGCGGCCAAGGCGAGCGCGCACGTACGACCAGAACCGCTCAGGGTCGGGCAGATGGTAGGATTCGCCTTCCCGGCCCCAGCCCCACCATTTTGATCGCATTTCGCTAGACCTCCTGACCCGACCGTAGCCCGAAGGCCGCTTGAACGCCAGCCCCGGACCTGAGGGTGCAGTGACTCAGTCACTACGGCTAGCGGCGGGCTATACTAGTGCTCCTACGAAGGAGGCCCAACATGCCCACGAACCCCACCGTCATGAAGCTCTTCTCGCGAACGCACACGTTCTGGTACCGCGTGACCGGCGGCGCCATCGGCGCATCGATGGGAGGCACACCCGTAGGGCTCTTGACCACGACCGGCCGGAAGTCCGGGCGTAAGTACACGACGCCGTTGCAACCGATCCTCGATGGCGACAACGTCATCTTCATCGCCTCCAACGCTGGTCACAAGGTGCACCCTCAGTGGTGGTTTAACCTCAAGGCGAACCCCGAGGCTACCGTGCAGATCAAGCGCGACGAGCGCCAGATGCTCGCTGAGGAGGCGACAGGCGAAGAGCGTACCCGTCTCTGGCAGAAGGCCGTGGACCAGTACGCCGGTTACGCCGACTACCAGAAGACCGCCGACCGCGAGATTCCGGTCGTCGTGCTCAAGCCGGCCTAGCTGGCCGACAACCTAACGGAGGAAGCGCTGATGAAAGGTCACAAGTGGACTCGATGTCGTGGCGACGGAGCCGGACTCCTTCTGCCGACACCGCCGATCCCACCCATGATCTTCACGCGGCCGCACGCCCTGGGCTTCGCCACTCCCCGCAGCGACTGACGGCGCAGCCGCGGCCCTGATCGCGCGTCGAGGCGGCGGCTCGTATTCTGTGGGGCATGATCGCCCGGCTACCCACGCCGTCTCTGAGCCCGTTGACGACGGGCCGTCTCACGATCTTGCTGGCGGCTGTGCTGTGGAGTACGAACGGCGTCTTCATCAAGGAGATCGACGCCGACGCCACCAGCATCACGTTCTTCCGCTGCTTCTTCGCCGCCATCTTCTTGCTTCCGCTCGTCAGGCTGAGAAACACGCCGAGACCGTTCGACGTCGCCGTTGGCGTCGGCCTTTTCGCGGCGCTGCTGTGGCTCTTCGTCTCCGCGACGAAGGAGACTTCGGCAGCGAACGCCATCTTCTTGCAGTACACGGCGCCGTTCTACGTCATCGCGCTGGCACCCGTGCTTCTGCGCGAGCAGTTGCGCGGAATCGACCTGGCGGCGCTTGGCATCTGTCTGACGGGGGTGGTGATCCTGTTCGCAGGCAACGCCGGCTCCGGCGACCTGACGGGCATGATCATGGGCCTGGGCAGCGGGCTCTTCTTCGGCCTCTACATGATGTGGCTGAGGCGCATGAAGTACGCGAACTCTGTCCTCCTGACGTTCATCCACTGCGGCGCCGTCGCCCTCCTCTTCGCCTTCGTACCGGGCGTCTGGAACGTTGGCGGCCGGGACGCGGCGCTGCTGGCCCTGATGGCGGCGGTCCAGTTCGCCATCCCGTACACGCTGTTCGCGCACGGCCTGCACACGGTGGCCAGCACGGAGGCCAGCCTCATCGCCCTGGTGGAGCCGGTGCTCAACCCAATCTGGGTCGTCCTCATCGTCGGCGAGGTGCCGACTCTGGCCACGGCCATCGGCGGCGCGGTCATCATCATCGGGCTGGTCTTGCGCTACACGCTCTTCGCGCGCTGGTCGCCCGGCCCCATCTCGGAGCCAGGCACCGTGCCCGAACAACAGGGCGACGGGCCGCTCCCGGAAGGTTAGCCTCAGCCGAAGTTGTGCGCTTCCGGCGCGATCGCCTGCGGCGTTTCGAGCGCCGAGATGCGCCGGGCGGAGACGTTTAGCGTGCCGTCGCGGCGCTCCAGCGTGCCGTGGACGACGATAAACGGCTCCCCCCGCACCAACGAGCGCTCAGCCTCGTAGAGGTGCGGGCGCACGATGACATTGGCCAGCCCGAACTCGTCTTCGAGCAGGAGGAAGACGAAGCCCTTGGCGCTGCCAGGGCGCTGCCGGCAGACGACCATTCCCGCCACCTGCACCGGCGTTCCGTCCTTGAGGCTGCCGAGCATGTGTGTGGGCGCGATCGCTTCGTTCAGGCCCGACCGCAGGAAGGCCATCGGGTGATGGTTGGGCGACATGCCGAGGATCGTGTAGTCGGCGGTCATGCGGTCCCAGTCGGTCATCGGGCGCAGGGGCACCATGTCCTGCTCCACCGGCAGTGCCAGCGCCAGCTGCCGCTCTGAGCTGTTGCGGTCTTCCGAGCGATAGAGCAGGCCGAGCTGCCAAAGGAGTTGCCGCCGTTCGAGGCCGAAGGAGTCGAAGGCCCCGCAGGCGATCAGGTTGCCGATGGACTCGCGCTTGAGGCTGGTGCGCTCCAGGAAGTTGAACAGCGAGCGAAACTCCCCGTTGCGATCGCGCTCGTCCTCGACGGGCTGCGCGGCCGCCCTGCTTAGCCCACGCGTGTAGCGCAGGCCGATGCGAACGGCGGCGCCCTCGATGCTGCAATCGGCGCCGCTTTGGTTGATGTCCGGCGGCAGGACGTCGACACCGTGGCGTTTGCCATCGTTGAGCAGGACGTGGGGACCGTAGAAGCCCATGGGCTGAGCGTTGAACAGCGCGCAGAGGAACTCAGCCGGGTAGTACGTCCGGAGCCACGTACTCTGGTAAGCGAGCAGCCCGAAGGCGGCCGCGTGCGACTTCGGGAAGCCGAAGGCAGCGAAACCGATGATCTTCTGGAAGACGGCCTCCACCACCTCCTCTGATACGCCGTTCGCCAGGGCGCCCGCGACGAACTCGCCCTTCAGCTTCTCGAGCGCCTCCTGCGAGCGCTTGCGGCTCATCGCCCGGCGCAGACTCTCGGCCTGCCCGGCTGTGAACCCAGCCAGCGCCATCGCCACCTGCAGCACCTGCTCCTGGTAGATGATGACGCCCAGCGTCTCGCCGAGCGCCGGCTCCAGCGACGGATGATCGAACGTCACCGGCTGGCGGCCCATGCGCCGGGCGATGTAAGGGTTGACCGCGCCACCGATAATCGGGCCGGGCCGGATCAGCGCCACCTCCACGGTCAGGTCGTCGAGGCAGCGCGGGCGCACACGCGGCAGCGTCTGCATCTGGGCACGCGATTCGATCTGGAAGACGCCCATCGTATCGGCCTTGCAGATCAAGTCGTAGACGCGCTCGTCGCCAAAGTCGATGCGCGAAAGATCGATCCGCTTGCCCCGCGTCTCCTCGACGAGGTCGAGACATTCGTCGACGGCGGAGAGCATTCCCAGGGCGAGGAAGTCGATCTTGATCATGCGGGCGTCGTCCACCGAGTCTTTGTCCCACTGCATGAGCACGCGGCCCTCCATCGCCGATTGCTCCAGCGGCACGAGGTCGATCAGCGGCCGCGAGGAGATGACCATGCCGCCGACGTGCTGGCTGATGTGACGCGGGAACCCCGCGATCTGCTCCACCATATCGGCCAGGTGATGCCAGCCGCGCGCGCCCTTAGTGCCCAGCTTCTCGCGGTAGTGGGCCAGCCGCTCCATCTCCGAACGAACACCCTTGGCCGAGCCGCCCTCACTCACTTTCGCGAGGCGATCTAGCTCGGCGGCGGGCAGGCCGAGCGCTTTACCCACTTCACGCACCGCGCTGCGGATGCGATAAGTCGGGAACGTGGCGACGAGTCCGACGTGATCGTTCCCGAAGTGCTCGTAGACGCGCAGCATCAACCGCTCCCGGATATCGCGCGGGAAGTCCAGGTCGATGTCTGGCACGGAAGCCATCTCTTCGTTCAGGAAGCGGCCGAGGAAGAGATTGTTCGCGATCGGGTCGATGTGCGAGAGGCCGATCAGGTAGCAGATCACCGACCCGACGGACGAGCCGCGGCCGCGCCCGGGCGGACCGTGATAGGGCCGGCCTTTGAGCTTGTGCGCGACCTCCTCGGCCAGCTTGAGGATCTCGCGGTGGATCAGAAAGAAGCCGGAAAGGCCGTGCTTCTCGACGAGGCGCAACTCCTCTTCGAGGCGGGACTCGACCTCGGCGGTGAACTGCGGATAGCGCAGGACCGCCTCGCGGTGGCAGATCTGCCGCAGGTACGACTCAGGCGTCTCGCCCTCCGGCGCCGGGCTGTCCGGAAAACGGTAGTCCAGGTCGCGCGTGAGGTCGAACTGGCAGCGCTCAGCGATGCGCTCCGAGTTGGCGATCGCCTGCGGCTGATCGCGGAACAGCTC
>CBDTZZ010000076.1:0-5528 GCA_965365035.1 uncultured bacterium
CGAGGCCGTGCCGATCGATCGGCACGCCGTGCACCGCCGCCAGGATCTCGCCCAGCTGCGCAGTCATCTTCTGGCGCGCGCCCTCGTACTCGTCGTCGCGGAGGATGCGCCGGGCTATCGTTTCGCCCTCGATGCGCTCCATCAGGAAGAACGGCGCGCCGAGCGAATCGTCGCCCATGAGGTGTACGCGCGGCACGGGGACGCCCTCGTCGTGAGCAGCTTCGATGAGACGGTATTCTGCGTCGCGAGTCATCATACCGACGGTCTGGCGCTGGTCCGCGCGGGCGATTAGCGCCAGCGTCTCGGTCCGGCCATCGGCGTGTTCGATCGTGGCGTCGAACGACCACGTCTGACGAGACGCGCCGCCTGTGAGAAGGCGAACGTCGTCGACGCTGACGGACTTCGCGTTGTGGGAGCGCTTGAGGAACGCCGTCAGCTTTGCGCCGACGTCTTCCGGTGTTGCGGTCTTGCGCGGCAACGTCTACTGGATCTGGTCGAGGTATTCGGATATGCCGAGGCCGGTGTGGCCCAGACAGGTGTACTCGGTCATCGCCTCGCCGATGTGGGTGACGTGGCCCTGGCGGCGGTTGCGTAGCGGGATGTAGCCGACGACCTTGCCCTCGACCGTGACCTCCTCGCCGTCTTCCAGAGTGACGTCCGCGCGCATCCCCCGCAGGATCCGATCGTCGGTGAGCTGCGAGTCGATCTTGACCTTCGTGATGCGCGAGACGACGCCGTCGCGGATGACGACTCCCCACTCGGTGCGGTCGGTCTTCGTGCGGTTGATCTCGGAGACCATGATGTTGAGCGCGGGCCCGAAGGAACAGTTGAGCCAGCGGTAGGAGAGGATGTTCTGCCAGTAGCGCGGGCCCCAGGAGTGATCCCGCAGGCCATGGCCCTCGATCTCGGACTTCTCACCGTCGATCGTCAGGCTGCCGGTGACGCGCATGTGCTGTTCGTAGTGCGCGCGGCCGAAGCCGTCGGCTTCGTTCTCGTGCGGGGTATCCCTGCCTCGGGAGCCAAAGACCGGCGCGACGCCTTCGTGCTCGAGGTCGATCAGCACCTTCTTGTGCGGGTTCTCGCGGAAGGCCTTGCCGGGGTCCGACATCTCCTCTGGCTTGGCCAGGAAGACGGCAGAGCCGTCGTAGGTCGTGCGGTGGCGAACCAGGGGCTTGAGCGTCTCGAAGCGCATGCCGCCGGCGTCAAGAGCGTCGTTGTTCGTGATCTCGGGTCGCTTGTAGTTGAAGAGAACGGTGCCGTCGGGCTCGAAGAGCGAGAGCGTGACCTCGGCGTACCCTTCGTTGGCGCGGTTACCGACGCGCAGGAAGCCGCCCCGGCGCAGGCGGTTGTCGAAGAAGTTGAAGTACATGCTCTCGTTGAAGTTCTCTTCGGGGCCGAGAGGATGGGTGTAGTCGTCTTCTGGCCTGACATCGCCGAATACTTTCTCAGTGACCATTGGGCGCCCTCCTGCGAGATTCGTATCGTGCCTGCTAGCAGGCGGGCCGATTGTAGCACGGCGATCCGATACGGGAAGTTCGCCCGTCGGCAGCGCACCGATAAGCGGCGCGGCGTCGTTGGAATAGATGACGGAAGGTAGTTAGACCCTGGGAAGGGAGGAGCAATGCTCTCATACGTAACGGAAGAAATGGTCGGATACAAGCTGCAGGAGCTTCAGGCTGAAGCTGGCCGCTTGAAGGTCCACGCACCGCGAGCGAGCCGCGAAGAGCGGACGCCCCCGCCCCGGGTAGTGGTCCACCGCGGCCGCCTGGCCAGCCTCGAACAGCTGGCGATCGAACCACTCGCCGGCTAGAGGCTGCCGCCTACGGCCGGACGAGCACCTTCTGGTAGTCGTCGCGGCTGCGCGTCATGTCCGCGAACGTCGTTGGCAGGTCGTCCAGGGCGACGGTGCGGGAGATGAGCGGCGAAACGTCGACTTCACCCGAGCAGATGAGGTCTCGCGCCTCTGCGAACTCGTCGACGTAGCCGAAGGTGGCGACGATCGACTGCTCCTGCACGATGAGGTTGAGCAGCCCGATCGTGTACGGCAGATCGAACGAGCCGGCGATAACGATGCGGCCGGCTCTACGGGTTGCGGCCAGCGCGTCGTCCATCGTCGGCGGGATGCCCACGGCCTCGATCGAAAGATCTGCGCCCATGCCGCCGGTGAGCTCTCGAACCTTGAGTGAGGCGGGCTGCGCCGTATCGATGACGTGGTCCGCGCCCAGCTTCAGAGCGAGTTCGCGACGGGAGGCGGCGGGCTCGGAGACGATGACCGTGCCGGCGCCCTTGCGCCGGGCGGCGATCAAGGAAAGCAGCCCGATGGGGCCACCACCGGCGATGAAGACGGTTTCGCCCGGCGTCATCTGGCCGCGATTGACGGCGCGCAGGGCGACTGCGAGCGGCTCGGTGAGGGCGGCTCTCTCCAGCCATTCCTCGCCGGGGATCGCCAGACACTGGCTGGCCTGGACGAGGCAACGCTCGGCGTAGGCGCCCGGAACCATGTAGCCGGTACCGATCTGCTGCGCGCAGACGTTAGCGGACCCATGAGTGCAGTGCCAGCAGGTGCCGCAAGTGGCGCCCGGATGGACGACGACGATGTCGCCCTCGCGCAAGCCTTCCACGCCTTCACCCAGCGCGGCGATGGCGCCGGTGAACTCGTGGCCCATGACCGGCTGGAAGACGCCGGCGGCGCGCATCGATGGCCCCTCTGCGGCGTACTCGTGCAGGTCGGAGCCGCAGATGCCACAAAGGCTGACCGCCACAACGACCTGACCGGGCCCCGGCTCGGGATCGGGCGCGTCACGTATCTCCATGACGCCCAGCTCCACGAAGGCTGCTGTCTTCATCGGTGTGGTCCAGCGTCGATGTGCATGATCGCGCACAAGCTTATCGCAGCGCAGGCGCTACGGGCGACTGCTCACATATACTGCGGGATGCAAGCGAAGAAGAAAGAAGGAAGAGCAGATGAAACTTGGACTGGCAACCGGATACTGGAGCAGCGGCCCGCCTGCAGGCATGGAGCAGACGGTCGCGATGGCGGAAGAGATGGGATTCGACTCGATGTGGACAGCCGAGGCCTACGGGTCCGACTGCCTGACGCCGCTGTCCTGGTGGGGCGCTAAGACGAGCAAGATCAAGCTCGGTACGTCGATCGCGCAGATCTCGGCGCGGACGCCGGCGGCGCTGGCGATGGCGGCGATGACGCTCGACCATCTCTCCGAGGGTCGCGTCATCCTGGGCATCGGCGCGTCAGGCCCGCAGGTTGTGGAGGGCTGGTACGGCCAGCCGTACACGAAGCCGCTGGAGCGAACGCGCGAGTACATCTCGATCATGCGCAAGATCTTCGCCCGCGAGGAGCGTGTGACGTTCGAGGGCAATCAGTATCAGCTGCCGAAGCAGGGTGGCGCGGGCCTGGGCAAGGCGCTGCGCAGCACGCTGCACCCGTTCCGTCCTGACATCCCGATCTACCTGGCGGCAGAAGGGCCGAAGAACGTGGCGCTGGCGGCGGAGATCGCCGACGGCTGGCTGCCGCTGTTCTTCTCACCGAAGATGGACAAGTTCTATCGGGACGCCCTCGGCGCCGGGTTCGCCAAGAACGGTTCTCGTGAAGAAGGCTTCGAGGTAGCCTCGATGGTGCCGGTTATCGTCTCGGAGGACATCGAGGCGGCGGCGAACTTCGTGCGGCCGATGCTCTCGCTGTACATGGGCGGTATGGGCGCGAAGGGCGCGAACTTCCATTACGACGTGTTCGTGCGGCTGGGCTACGAGGGCGTAGCGGAGAACGTGCAGAAGCTCTACCTGCAGGGCAAGAAGAACGAAGCCACGGCCTCGATCCCGCTGGAGTTGGTTGAGGACGTGGCGCTGATCGGTCCACCCGGCAAGATCAAGGACGAGCTGCCGAAGTGGAAGGACACCTGCCTGACGACGATGCTGCTGAGCGGTCCGCCGCAGATGCTAGAGACCGTTGCCAACCTGGTAAACGGCTAGCGAAAGAGCCAGCCGCCGTCCGCGAACCCGGATTCGTCCGTGGGGCAGAGTAGCTCGCCGCCGTCGCGCTGGATCGTGTAGTGCAGGTGAGGCGCCTCGCTGTAGCCGGCGTCGCCGCTGTAGCCAACGATGTCGCCCCGGCGGACCAGCCATTCGGCGATCAGCGTCCTGGGCCGTGGCAGCGACACCTCGCCGAAGAGAGCGGCCCAGTCACTGTCGGCTGAGAAGCCATCGGTGTAGGCGCTGCCGGGCACCGCGTCTGTCGTCAGATCGAGGTTAAGGTGGCCGTACTCGGTCACGAAGCCTTCACCTTCGACGACGACGTAGACGGCCAGCCCTGCGGTCGGTCCAGGGAACGGGTTGAGCGGTGCGTTGGCGCGGTCGGGATTCCCGAGGTACGGCTCGCGGTCCACACCGTAGCGGTCGAAGTCGTTCTGGGTCGAGACGGCGTAGAGACGCGCGGTCCCGCCAGTCGTCGAGCGGATCGGCGTTCCCTCGGGGATGTAGAAGTCGACGGCGGCGATGCCCTCGTACTCGAAGTGAGTGCGGCAGTTCCAGCCGGAGCCGTTAGCGACCCCGGGATCGTCTGAGGGCTGGTCGTTGAGCGCGTAATCGTGTGCGGTCGGTCCGGCGTCGCCGAAGGAGACCGTGCGAGACCCGATCTCGCCGCCGACCTCGCCGAGTATGACCTGCGGATCAATGGGAAAGCCGAGGAGCCGAGAGGCGGGCGAGGGAGTCGGTGTGCTCGTCGGCGTCGCGGACTGGGTGGCAGACGGTGAGGCTGTGGGCGATGGGGAAGGAGCGGCGTCGCCGCCACAGGCGAAGAGCGCCAGGGCGACGGCGGCGGCAAGGACGATCGGTAGGCGGATCACGCTATGTATACGCGGCACCCGGACGCGGCGATGTCATCGTCTTCGCCTCTCACCGTGGCGATCAGCAGCTCGAGAAGCGCGTCATCGGCCTGATGGGCGAGACCAGGGTTCGCGCCGCTATGGGCGTCAGACGCTGGCCCAGAACTCCTCAAGAGCCGACGCTGCTTCGGCCGGCTTTTCCAGAGGCCACCAGTGCGAGGCATCTTCGAATACGTGGAGACGGGCGCCGGTACGCTCCGCCATCTTGCGCGCGTACTCCACCTGCATGTACGGGTCCTTGCCGCCCCAGATGAGCAGGCCGGGCCTGTCTATGTTCTCGGTGTCTGGCTGCCACTCTTTGCCGACGTCGGTGGCCGAGCGGTAGAGCTTGAGGATGCAGTCCTTCATCGTGTCGTCGACGTTGCCAGCGGTGACGCTAGCGTGCTCGGCCGGGACGCCGGCGGCGGCCATACCCGCTTCCAGCGCATCGCCGCCCATCGCCTGCATCACCTGCTCGCCGACTCCGGGCGTCTGCCAGGAGCGGGCCATATCGTGCCACACGTAATCTGCGTCGATAGCGGCGCTGCCGACGGCCCAGCTGCGGACGAGGTCAGGCCGCAGCGAAACGAGACGCGTAGTGAGCAACGCGCCCCAGTCGTGGCCGACGATGTCGACCGGCTCGCCCGCCTT
>CBDTZZ010000077.1:0-5510 GCA_965365035.1 uncultured bacterium
GAGGTCGAGGTCGAGAAGCGAGCCCTGCGCGCCTTCCAGCAGAACGTCCTGGCCCGCCTCCAGCGCCTTGTGTATGAGCACGTTCGTGTCAGTAATGTATGGAGCGAGCCGTTGGCCGTAGTCCGCGTACTCTTCGAGGATGGCGTCCGCGCTCAAGCCCTCGGTGTCGTATAGCTTTTCGAGCACAGCGTTTTTGTAAGGCACGAGGAAGTCGAACAGGTTCGAAAGCGCCTCGCGATCGGCGATGTCGGCGACGCGGACGCCTGCGCGGCCGACCTTGTCGATAAAGGCGGGGCCGACACCACGGCCCGTCGTGCCGATAGCACCCTCTCCGCGTAGCTCTTCGTCCTTGACGTCGATCAGCCGGTGCCACGGCATGAGGACGTGCGCCCGGTCGCTCAGGAAGAGACGATCTTTGACCTGCACGCCGCGTTCAGCGAGGTGCTCGATCTCTTTCAGAAGCTCGATAGGATCGACGACGCAGCCGTTGCCGATGAGGCAGATCTTGTCCGGATAGAAGATGCCAGCAGGTACGAGATGCAGCTTGAACTCGCCCAGGTCGTTGATGATCGTGTGCCCGGCGTTGTTGCCAGCCGAGTAGCGAGCGACGATGTGCGCCTTCTCGGCAAGGAGGTCGATAATCCGCCCCTTGCCTTCGTCTCCCCACTGACCGCCGATAACGACTGTGACTGACATAGAACCGGGGCCGTCCTTGCGGCCCCTTCTCCTTTCGGCTTTGAAACCTCAGGAAGTATAAGGGCGCGTGCCTGAGCGGAGCAAGGCGGCCAGCGAAACCATAGCTTCGGCGTCGACGTATCGCCTGCCAGACGCGAATCCCTTTGAGGAGGTACCGAATGCTCTGGAGACTGCTCGTAGTGCCTGTGCTTGCCCTTGCCCTGGCCGGCGTCGCTGCCTGTGGCGACGACGACGGCGACAGCGACGACGGACCCACCGAAACCGCGGCACCCGCGGACACCGCTGCCGACGCGCCGAGCGACGGCGCGATAACCGTGCAGGCGGTCGACTTCGCCTTCGACAAGGAGTCGATTGGCAGCGAGGCCGGCACGACCGTTGAGATCGACGTCTCGAACGACGGCCTGGCGTCCCACACGTTCACCGTCGACGAAATCGATGTTGACCTGGTGCTCGCAGCCGGCGAAAGCGGCACCGTCCAGGTCACGTTCCCTGACGAAAGCTTCGAGTTCTATTGCCGCTTCCACCCGACGCAGATGCGCGGCACGCTGGAGCCCGGCGGCTAGTCGCGGCGACGCCAGCGCGTCCCGCCCTGCACGTCCTCTAGCGTAATGCCGAGTTCCAGCAGGCGGTCGCGTACTTTGTCGGAGAGCGCGAACTGTTTCTCGTCGCGCAGGTCGCTGCGCAGCTCGACTAGCAAGTCGATGAAGGCGTCCGCACCCTGCGCCGTCTCTCGTTCGCGCAGCGTCAGGCCCAGGATTGCCGCCAGCTGTCGCAGCGTCGCCTGAGCTTCGTCCACGGCACGGCCATCGTCCCGGGCCCGGTTGATCTCGCGGGCCAGGTCGAAGAGGGAGGCCAGCGCGCCGGCCGTGTTCAGGTCGTCGTCCATGGATGCGCCAAAGCGTTCGCGGTAATCGTCGCCGGAGATGTCTGCGGCGGGGCCATCGCCGCCCGGCACGGAGGCCGCCAGATGCAGCCGCTCCGCCGCGCGCTTGCCGGCCTCCAACGCCTCCCCGGAGTAGGCGAGCGGCGCACGATAGTGCGAGGTCATCACGAAGATGCGGATGCCGTCGCTGCCGTAGCGATCCAGCGCCTCCCGGATCGTAATGATGTTGCCGATCGACTTGCTCATCTTCTCTTCGTCCAGAGTCAGCCAACCGTTGTGCAGCCAGTGGCGGACGAACGGCAGGCCGAGAGCGCACTCGGACTGGGCGATCTCGCATTCGTGGTGCGGGAAGATGTTGTCCTCGCCGCCGGTGTGGATGTCGAGGGTGTCGCCCAGGTACTTATAGGACATCGCCGAGCATTCGATGTGCCAGCCGGGCCTACCGGGGCCCCACGGGCTCTCCCACGATGGTTCGCCTGGCTTCGCGGCCTTCCAGAGCGCGAAGTCGGCCGGGTCGTGCTTCTCCTCGCCGGGCTCCACCCGCGCGCCTGCCCGCATGGAGTCGACGTCGCGGCCCGAGAGCTTCCCGTATCCGGGGTCGCTGCGCACGTCGAAGTAGACATCGCCACTTTCCACGGCGTAGGCGCGGCCCTTTTCGATCAGCCCCTGCACCATCTCTATGATCTGCGGTATCTCCTGCGTGGCACGCGGATAGATGTCCGCGGGCGTGATATTCAGCTCGCGCATCTCCTCCTCGTACTCCTCGATGAATTCAGCGGCCAGCTGGTCGTAGGGGACGCCCCGCTCGGCGGCCCGGGCGATGATGCGGTCGTCGATGTCCGTATAGTTCTGGACGTGCTTCACCTTGAAGCCGCGATGCTCCAGATAGCGCCGCAGCACGTCGAAGATGATGTAGCTCATCGCGTGGCCGATGTGAGAGTGGTCGTACGGCGTGATGCCGCAGACGTATATCTTGAGCGCGTCGTCAGGCTGTTTCACCTCTTCGACGCGCCGGGACATCGTGTTGTAAAGGCGTAGCGTCATTCGGAAGCCGCCGGCTTCGGCTTAGCCTCGGCCTTTGGCGCAGTGCGTCGGCGTGCGGGCTTCGGCTTCTCCAGTGCTTTCAGCCGCGCTTCCAGCTCCTCGATCCGGCCCTCCAGCTCCTGAATGATGTCCCACTCCGGGTCCGGCAGCCGCAGTACCGTGTCGTCGCCGGGATCAACGAAGGCGACGATGTGTCCCGGAACCCCGACGACCGTGGCGTTCGGCGGCACGTTGGTGACAACGACGGAGCCGGCGCCGATCTTGGCGTTCTCACCGACCGTCACGTCGCCGATCACCTTGGCGCCCGCACCAACAACGACGTTGTCGCGAAGCGTCGGATGGCGCTTCGCCCTGCGGGTGCTGGTGCCGCCCAGCGTGACGCCCTGAAAGAGGTGCACGTTGTCGCCGATGATCGTCGTCTCGCCCACCACTACGCCCATACCGTGGTCGATGAACAGCTTCTCGCCGATCAGCGCGCCGGGGTGAATCTCGATGCCCGTCAGGAAGCGCCCGACGTGCGAGAGCACCCGCGCGGGTACGTCGGCGCCCCTCACGTGCAGCGCGTGAGCGAGACGGTGGATCTGGCGGGCGTGAAAGCCCGGATACGTGAGTATGACTTCGAGGTCGTTGACGGCGGCCGGGTCGCGTTCGCGCGCGGCTTTTATATCGCGTTCGATCTGCCTAAAGAGCCCCATGGCTCGGTTCTCCCTTCCCTTAGTCCGTTTGAGCATGCGGGTCAGGCCCCACGGTTCGCGTCAGGCGAACCGGGGCCTCAATACAGGCGCAGGTCGCGCAGATGCCACGCCCTGCGGATCCGTAAGACCGGTTGCTCGCAGCCGGAAGAGACGTCAGTCGCATGGGAACATTATAGGCGAAGCTCGGCAGCGGCAGTACCGAACTGACCGCTCATCGCTGATGTGATAATTTTGTTCCCAACCCTTCCCCCAGGAGAACCAGTTGGATATTCGCCTCCGCACCCCCGCCGCAGGGGCCTAGCAGGTCCCGGCCATGCACGCCTCGGACGACGCCAACGACGGCTTCGATTGGCGCTCCCTGCTGCCGCCCCTGAGCCGCCGCGACTTCATGGAGGCCGCGATCATTGCGATCGCCTTCCTGCTCTATTTCTGGGTCCGTGGCGCTGTCGTCGACCGGCCCGAGGCTGCGTACTGGCACGCGCGAGACGTGATCGACTTCCAGAGGTCGCTGGGATTCTTCTGGGAAGACAACCTCAACGACTGGATCGCCGACCGCAAGTTCTGGGCGCAGCTGATGAACGTCGTCTACTTCTACCTGCACTTCCCGCTGATCATCCTCTTCGGCATCTGGCTTTACTTCTACCGCCGCCACCAATACACATTCGTCCGCGACTCGTTCCTGGCCTCCGGTGCGATCGCGCTGGTGATCTACTGGCTCTACCCGGTGGCGCCGCCCCGGGAGCTGCCGGAGCTGGCGGCGCAGTTCGACGCAGCAGCGCCGGTGTACATCCTCGGCTTCTTCGACACCATGGAGCAGTACCTCGGCTACGCGTACGACACGCAGTCTACGCGCGCCTTCGTTAACCCTTACGCCGCGATGCCCAGCCTCCACTTCGGTTGGGACCTTCTTCTGGGGATCGCCATCATCGCCGCCTTCCGCCGGACGCGGCTGGCCTGGCTCGCGGTGGTGATCGGCGTTGGGTTGCCGCTGCTACAGATCGTCGCCATCACGACGACGGCGAACCACTACCTGGTCGACGCCCTCGCCGGCGGCATCGTGGCGATGGCCGGGCTCGGCATAGCGCTGGCGCTAAAGAGGTGGGGCTACCCCTGGCTCGTGGAGCAGATTCGGCGGCTGCCGTGGCCGTCGGCGCGACGCCTGCTGCTGGGCGACGCGGCCTAGTTCCAGTGGTGGAAGACTGACAGCGGCCCAAGCGCCGCGTAGATCTCGACGGTGACGTCGCCTACGTGCTCGGCCCACTTCTCCCAGTCACGCCGCGCGGTATCCGCTTGCGGGCTGGTGATCGCCTTCTGAACGGAGGCGTCGTCCGACATCTCGTAAAGCGCCGTCCAGTTGACGCCGCGGCGATGGCATTGCGCGCGGAACGCCTTAACGACGCCCGGAATCGCCATGACGTGGGGCAGGTGCTCGCGGCAGTACCAGCGCTCGAACTCCTCCATCATGGAAGGCTCGACGCTGGCACGGACGACGAGATAGGGACGCGCCACTAGCAGAAGTTCTCCGGGTCGAAGTTGCACTCGAACGTAGTGATGAAGGCGCGCACACGAGCCTCGTCGAACTCGTCGAACGTGTCGAGAAAACCCCAGGCCGTGAGGGCGATTCGCGTATCCATGAGCGAATAAGAGGTCATGAGGACGGCCCTACCGTCAGCCGCCTCCGGAAGGACGACCTGGCTCAGCTGGTCGCGCAGCTCGGCGCAGGCGTCGCTATCCAGCGCCGGCTCGGCCTCGCAGTTGTACCAGACGACGACGCCGGCGTGCTCCATGTTGTGGACCGCCATCTCTCTCGCCACGGGTGGATCCGACACTCCAGACGGCGCGAACGTGTCGGCGTGCGGGCCCGAAGTCGGTGGGTCGCTGTTGTAGCCATCGTAGGTCTCACCGGTGGGAAAGTGGCTGCGATCTTCGATCGCTTCGGTCTGCTGGACGGCATATGGGTAATCGGTGAGATCGAGTTCGTCCCCGTCGCCGTCGCCGTCGCAGAAACGGACCCCGGCCAGAACGATCAAGACCAGGACGAATACCCCAATGGCCACCGTTCGCCGGTTAACTCGCATGCCCCTAGCTTTGCAGGAGCGCCACTATCTTGTCTAGATCCTGGCGCGCATCTTGAGAGGTATCAACAACGAAGTAGGGCCGCCGTGTCCGCTCGTAGTCGTGCCGCATCCGCT
>CBDTZZ010000078.1:0-5412 GCA_965365035.1 uncultured bacterium
GTCGACGCGGGTATTGGAGACGACGTTCATGATCACGGCGATCTTCTCGACGCCAGGTTTGCTCAGGATCACCTTCGTCAGTTCGCAGGCCTTGAGGACGCTCGGGTTGCCTCCGATCTCGCAGTAGTTCGCCGGCTTGCCGCCGTACTTCTGCACTGCGTCGAAGATCGTCAGCGAGCCGCCGCCCGCGCCGATGATGAGCCCCAGGTTGCCGTCGAACTCGACGACGCGCCCGGCGACGCCGCGGTGGTCGACGTTGTCGACACGGGCGCCGCGCTTCTCGAAGTCCGTCGGCGGCCGGCCCTGGCGCATCTCGTCGGCGCCGATGCCCAGGTCGTCCAGCACGGCCGCCTGATGACGCTCGCGGGCCTCCTCTTCCATGTCCAGGTGGCAGTCGAGGACGACGAACGAGCCGTCCTCCAGCTTGCCGAGCGGGTTAATCTCGGCCAGCGTCAGATTGTACGTCAGGAACGTGCGCACGAGCTGCGCCAGCACGCGTGTCAGCTGGTTCAGCTCCCCGCCTGTGATGCCCAGCGAGGAGACCGTCTCCTTCGCCCGGAAGTCCGAAAACGGGTGGAGGGTCGAGAGGTGCGCCTTCGCGATGTGCTGCGGGTGCGTCTCAGCGACCTCTTCGATGTCGATGCCGCCCATGTCGCTGACGATCATCACCGGCAGTTTGGCCACGGCGTCGAACGTAACGCCCAGGTAGTACTCCTTGGCCACCGCAGCCTTCGTCTCGACCAGGACGTTGACCGGCATCTGGTCCTTGATCGGCAGCTCCAGGATCTCGGCGCAGGCCGTCTTGGCCTCTGCCGGGGTGTCGGCGAACTTTATGCCGCCGGCCTTCATTCGGCCGCCGGACAGCACCTGTGATTTGAGCACCACCGCCGCGCCGATATCGCTCGCGATCCTGGCGGCGTCCTCCGCCGTCTCGGCCGTCCCGCCGTCAGGCAGCCGCACACCTTGCTTGCGCAGAAGAGCTTTTGCTTCGTATTCGTAGAACCGCATCAGACCCTCTCCCCTGGCCCCTCTCCCGTGCGCGAGAGAGGGGAATGCGTGAACGCAGCTTCGATCTTCGCAAGCGCGGCCTGAAGGTCGTTCTCAACCATATCCGCCGTTATGCGGACGAACCGGACGCCGACCGACTCGATGGCCTGCTGGCGCTGGGCGTCGGCGGTCGCCTGGCCTTTGTGGATGTCGCCATCGACTTCGACGGCCAGCGATTCCTCGTGGCAGTAGAAGTCGAGTATGAACGGTCCCACGGGATGCTGTCTTCGGAATTTGCGGCCCCCAAGGCCGTGATTTCGAAGCGCCTGCCAGAGGATCGCCTCAGACTTCGTCGGTTCCCTACGTGCGTCTCTCGCCGCCTGCCGCACAGCGGCTGAAGATCGCGGCAAGGACACTCCCCCTCGCCCACGGAGTGGGAGAGGGGGCTGGGGGGTGAGGCTCATATCAACCGCATCAGAAACCGTACAGCTTTGCGTAGTCCGAATCGCGCTCGGCAATCATCTTCGCCGTCTGCACCATGACCTGCGCCTGCTTGAAAGTGGCGTCGTCCTGCATTCTGCCGTCGAGCATCACCGTGCCTGTGCCGTCGCCCATCGCCTCGATGATCCGCTTGGCGGTCTTCACTTCCTCGGCCGCGGGGCTGAACTCGCGCCTGGCGATCTCTATCTGGCTCGGGTGCAACGTCCACGCGCCGACGCAGCCCATCAGGAAGGCGGCTCTGAACTGATACTGGCAGGCCACCGGGTCCTCGATCGCGCCGAACGGTCCATAGAACGGCAGGATACCAGCTGAATTGCAAGCGTCGACCATCCGCGCCAACGTGTAGTGCCAGGGGTCCTGCTGGGCCGATGCTCGCGGTGCCTCGGGGTCCTCCGCGTCGGGGTCAGCGATGACCTGATACGACGGATGTCCCCCACCGACCCGCGTCGTCTTCATCCTCCGGGCAGCGGCGAGATCCGCCGGCCCCAGGCTGATGCCCTGCATCCGCGGACTGGCGGCGGCGATCTCCTCGACGTTGGTCACACCAAGTGCGGTCTCCAGGATGGCGTGAACTTGCAGCGACTTCTTGATGCCGTGCTTTGCCTCCAGCTGGGCCAGTAGACGGTCGATATAGTGGATGTCCCATGGCCCCTCTACCTTGGGCACCATCACCACGTCCAGCTTGTCGCCGATCTGAGGAACGATCGTGAAGAGGTCGTCCAGGACCCAGGGGCTGTCCAGGCTGTTGATGCGCGTCCAGAGAGACGTATCGCCGAAATCGTTGTTCTGCGCTACCTCGACGAAGCCGTTCCTGGCCGCCTCCTTATCCGTCGCCGGAATTGCGTCTTCCAGGTTGCCCAGTAGGACATCCACCTGGGGAATGATCTGAGGTACCTTCGCCCGTACCTTCTCTATCTGTGGCGGAAAGAAGTGGATCATGCGGTATGGCCGCGCCGGCAACTCACGCGGTGGCGGGGGCGCGCCGGACGCCAGCGGCGAGAAGAACGCTCTGGGATTTCGCACTATCGAACGGCTTTCCTTCGGCTGCTTTGCATAATCGGGGCTCCTTCGCGGGCTCGCCGCTCTCCGGTGATATGGACAGGGGGAGCCGAGGCGGATTATATGAACGCGCCCATACAGGGGTCAAGGCGAATCCGTGATATAACCGTAGCCATGAGCGACCTAGCACCGGAGGCGGCACCAGGCCCCGAGTACGCCGTCATGCGTAGCATGATGACCGTGCCCGTGATCGTCCCGCGCTTCGTCGACAAGGCGCCCGCGGCCGGAGCCGACGCCATCTGCCTCGACCTAGAGGACTCGATCCCGCCCGCCGAGAAGGCCGCGGCTCGTCCCCTCGCCCGCCAGGCGATCGAGACCATGCCCCGCTCCGGGTTCGCGATGTACGTTCGCGTCAACGGCTACACGACGGGTCTGACCGAGGACGATCTTGACGCGGTCGTGCGCCCCGGCCTAGACGGCATCGTCCTCTCGAAAGCCGAGTCGCCGCAGATGATCGCGGACCTTGACGCACACCTCGGCCGCCTGGAGGCCGAGCATGGCATCGAGATTGGCCACGTCGCCATCGTGCCGCTGATCGAGACAGCGAAAGGCATGATGGAGGCCTACGACGTCTGCCGCGCCTCGCCGCGCGCTGCGGGCGCGATCTTCGGCGCAGAGGACTTCGCCACCGATATGGCGATCAAACGCACTGACACGGCCGAGGAAGTCCTCTGGGCGCGCAGTATGGTGGCCGTCGCCTGCCACGCCGCCGGAATCGCGGCGCTAGATACGCCAGACCCTAACTATAGCGACGAGGCACACCTCCGCCGCGAGATGACCAAGGCCAGGAGCCTCGGCTATACCGGCAAGCTCTGCATCCACCCAGGGCAGGTACAGATCGCCAACGAGATCTTCAGCCCGGCGGATGATGAAGTCACGGAAGCCCGCGCGATTGTCGAGGCGTTCGAGCGAGAGGGCCTGGCGAAAGGCATCGCCGCCATCGCCGTAGATGGTAAAATGATCGATACGCCTATCTACTGGCGCGCCCGGCGCCTCGTAGAGTGGGCGGAGGCGAGCAAATCATGAGCGACAACAGCGACGGCGACATCGGAGATCAGCAGCGGCGCTGGCTCGAGGAGCAGTATGCGAAGGCCGTCGAGAAGCGCGGCGAGCGATCCGACACCGACTTCCGCACGAGCTCTTCGCCCGTCGCCCCGCTCTACACACCTGCCGACGTCGAGGGTGCCGACTACAACGCCGATGTCGGATACCCGGGCGAGTACCCCTACACTCGCGGCGTACAGCCCACGATGTACCGTGGCCGCCTCTGGTCCATCCGCCAATACGCCGGCTTCGGGACGCCGGCCGAGACCAACGAGCGCTTCAAGTTCCTGCTCAAGGAGGGCCAAACCGGCCTTTCAGTCGCCTTCGACCTGCCGACACAACTAGGCTACGACTCCGACAGCGATCTAGCGGTCGGCGAAGTCGGTAAGGCCGGCGTTTCTATCGATACTCTCGCTGACATGGAGACGATGTTCGAGGGCATCCCGCTGGACCAGGTCAGCACCTCCATGACGATCAACGCTCCGGCGCCGATCCTGGTCGCCATGTACGCCGTCGTTGGACAGAAGCGGGGCGTCGCTCAGGACCGCATCGCCGGTACCGCCCAGAACGATGTCCTCAAGGAGTACGTCGCCCGCGGCACCTACATCTACCCGCCGAAGCCGTCGCTGCGTCTCGCTGCTGACCTCATGGCCTACTGCGCGCGGGAGCTGCCACGCTTCAACGCCATCAGCATCAGCGGCTACCACATGCGCGAGGCAGGCTGCACCGCCGCCCAGGAGATCGCCTTCACCTTCGCCAACGCCATCGCCTACGTTGAGGCCGCCGTCGAGCGGAGCGTCAGTGCTGACGATATCGGCCCGCGCGTCTCCTGGATCTTCAACACACAGAACAACTTCCTCGAGGAAATCGCCAAGTACCGCACACTGCGCCGCATGTGGGCCCGCATCATGAAGGAGCGCTTCGGCGCCACAGACCCCCGCTCGATGATGCTCCGCACACACGTCCATACGGGCGGCGCCACGCTCACGGCCCAGCAGCCCGAAGTCAACATCATCCGGGCCGCACTGCAGGGCCTGGCCAGCACCCTCGGCGGCGTCCAGTCTCTGGCGCTTTCCTGCTACGACGAGGCGCTCGCCCTGCCCACCGAAAACGCGCAGCGCATCGCCGTGCGCACGCAGCAGGTGATCGCCTATGAGAGCGGTATTACCGATTCCGCCGACGCATTCGGCGGCTCCTACTACATCGAGAACCTCACGAACGAGCTGGAGAAGGGCGCCCAGGCGTACCTCGACCGCATCGAGGACATGGGCGGTGCGATCGCCGCGATCGAGTCGGGCTACGTGCAGCGCGAGATCCAGGAGGCGTCCTACGCCGACCAGATGGCGATCGACGACGGCAAAAAGGTGATCGTTGGCGTCAACCGCTTCGTCGAGGACGGCGAAGAGCCAACGATGATCTTCCGCCCGGATCCCGCTTCTGAAAAAGCCCAGATCAAGCGCCTGAACAAGATCCGGGCTGAGCGCGATAACGCCGCCGCCGAGGCCTCCGTGGCCGCACTCACTGAGGCCTGTCGAAACGGCGAAAACTTGATGATCCCCATCGTCGAGGCCGTCAAGACCTACGCCTCCGTCGGCGAGATCTCCGACGCTATGCGTGGCGTCTTCGGCGAGTACACGCCGACGATCGCAGTCTAGCTCCTCGCCTGACCCAGAAACGCCCGCCTAGCGGCCGGGCATCACCAGCGAATGCGCGTGTCCGGCGGCCACCGTCTCGCCGCGCTCGTTCTCCGCCCACACCTCGTACACTTTGCGGATCACCGCGCCCTCCGCTACTTCCTCCGCCACCCGTCCGTTGGCCGTC
>CBDTZZ010000079.1:0-5315 GCA_965365035.1 uncultured bacterium
GAAGCCTTTGACGTCGGCGCCAGCGCAGAAGCCGCGACCGGCGCCGGTGACGACGATGGCGCCGAAGCCCGGGTCCTGGTTACAGGCCTCGACGGCGTCGATGATCTCGTCGCCCATGGCGTAGGTCCAGGCGTTCAGCCTGTCGGGCCGGTTGAGCGTGATCAGGCCGACGCGGTCTCGTTGCTCGAAGAGAATGTGCTCGTAAGACTTCGCGGTCACCATTGGGCGCCTCCTTCAGCTTGCGGGGCGATGATATTGCGCGCGGCAACGATTTACAAGTGCCGGACGCGGGCGTGATTGGCGGGCGGTCAGGCCCAGAAGTCCTCGACGTGGTCGAGGTCCCAGACGAACTCCGTGAACTCTACCGCCGCGCCGTCGCGGATCTGGACGCGCAGGGCCGTCGGGTTGTGGAGGCGCTTGCCGTTGCGCTGGCCGCGGCCGGTGAAGAGGACGACGGCGTTGTCGTCGCTGGCGGTGACGTCTTCGAGTTCGAGTGCGAACGTGCCATCGGTGAGGACCATCACCTGCGTGAGGAAGGCGACGATGGCGTCGCGGCCGCGGTGCTCCCCTGCGAGTTGTCCGCGGCGGCCGGGAAAGCGCCACACGGCGTCGGCGGCGATGGCCGCCTGGACGGCCGCGGCGTCGCGCTTGCTGAGAGCCTCGAAGAGAGCGCGGACGAGGACAGCGTTGGCGTGCTGTGACATGGCACGAGGATACGCGTGAGGTAGGTGCGGAACAAGGCGGCGGACAGATAGCGATTGGGGTGTTGTGGATAGGCCTGATTGCGCCGTTCCGGCGGCGATTCACGGCGTCGCGAGAGTATAATATAGATGTGAATGTTGTACCTAGTATGGATGGGTAGATGGTAACGAAGCACTCAATTAACGAAGACCGCGTTTACTACAACTTCGACGGGCAAATGCCGCCGGTCATTCTCGAAGACGAGGCCGCGCCGCTGCCGGTCACGGACGTAGAACCGAAGCAACTGACCGATACGACGCTGCGCGACGGTGCGCAGGACTCCCGCTTCGCGTTCTTCCCCAACGAGGCGCGACTGAAGTACGTCGACCTGCTGCACCTTCTGGACAACGGCAGCGGGTGCATTGACTCGATCGAGACGTTCATCTACCAGAAACGAGACCTGTGGGTGCTGGATAAGCTGCTGGAACGCGGCTACGAGTACCCGCAGATCACGACCTGGATCCGCGCCAACCCGAAGGACGTCAAGGAGCTTTACGCGGCAACGGAAGGGCGCATCAAAGAGACGGGGATGCTGGCGTCGGCATCGGACCACCACATCTTCGACAAGCTGGGCTTCCGCACGAAGGCGGAGGCGATCGAGAAATACCTGAAGCCGATCATGACGGCGCTGGAGCACGACATGACGCCGCGCGTACACCTCGAAGACGCGACACGCGCCGACATCTATGGCTGGGTGATTCCGTTCATCCAGACGGTGCTGGAGCACACGGAGGGCCGCGCCAAGTTCCGCATCTGCGACACGATCGGCTGGGGCATCCCGGACGCTCACGCGGCGATGCCGCAGGGTATCCCGAAGCTGGTTTCGACGATCTACCGCGAGACGGGCGCCGAGCTGGAGTTCCACGGCCACAACGACTTTGGCGTGGCGACGGCGAACTCGATCGCTGCCTGGCGCTACGGGTGCCGAAAGGTGAACGTTGCCTTCGCCGGACTCGGTGAGCGCACCGGCAATACGTCGCTGGAGCAGATGCTGCTCAGCTACATCCGCCTTTACGGGGACCCGGGCTTTGACCTCACCGTCCTGCCTCAGATGAGGGCGCTGGTGGAGGAGTCGCTGACGGGCGTCGCGCTGAACGCGCCGGTGATCGGTGAGGTGTTCACGACGCAAGCCGGCATCCACCAGGCGGGCTTGGAGCGGCAGGCTGAGGCCCCGGGCGGGCTAATCTACCTGGCGTACGATCCGGCTCTCGTGGGCAGCAAAGGCGCCGAACGGCACCTGGTGGGCGCGCTGAGCGGCTCTGAGGGCATCGTGGCGATTCTCAACGAAGAGGCCGAGAAGCGCGGCGTGGAGCAGCGGTTCTCGTCGATGAGCCGAGTTGTTAAGGAGATTTACGACCGCGTGCAGGAAGCCTACGATGGCCGCTACGACGAGGCGAGCGACCGCTGGGTGGACTACCGCAAGGGGTTCTTCAAGCCGGACGAGATCTGGCAGATCGCGGCCGATTCGCTCGGCCTGGATAAGGAGTAGCGCCAGGAGCCGTCCGCTCGAAAGGCCGAGATGAAACGCCGATACGCCGAAATCACCGGTTGGGGGATGTACGCGCCGCCGCGCGTCGTGCCAAACGAGGCGTTCGTGGCGATGGGGCTGGACACGACTAACGAGTGGATATCTTCTCGCACGGGCATCGAGCGTCGCCGCGTCGTAGAAGCGGACGAGGCGACGTCTGACATGGCGACGAAGGCCGCGACGCAGGCGATGGCCGTGGCTGGCCTGCACGCCGGAGACATCGACCTGATTATCGTCGCGACGTGCACGCCGGATCATGTGATGCCGGCAACGGCTTCGATCGTCCAGGACCGCCTGGGGATGCTGAACGCCGGCGCGATGGACCTGAACGCCGCTTGCTCCGGCTTCGTCTACGCGCTGTCCACTGGCGCGGCGCAGATTGAGTCCGGACGCGCCAAGCACGTTCTGGTGATCGGCGCGGACGAGCTTTCGATCTACCTGGACTGGAAGGACCGCAGCACCTGCGTGCTCTTCGGAGACGGCGCCGGCGCGGTCGTGATCAGCGTGGCGAAGGAGCCGGGCATCATGGCCTCGACGACGGGTTCGGACGGCTCCGGCGCCGGCCTCCTGACGATCAAGGGAGCGTCACGGCGACGGGCAAGTAGCAACGGCGCCCCCGGCGGATCAACCAACGGCACTGAAGAAGCCCCGAACGGCGAGGCTACCGTCATCACCGAGGACGGCTACTTAACGATGAACGGCACGCAGATCTTCCGTTGGGCGACGCAGATCATGCCGCGTGCGGCGGAGCAGGTGATGGCTTCCTCCGGACTGAAGCCTGAAGATATCTCGCTGTTTATCCCGCACCAGGCCAACGATCGCATCATGAAGGCGAGCGCCAAGCGGTTGGGACTGCCGGAGGAGAAGGTGTTCTCTAACGTGCGCGAGTACGGCAACACGAGCGCGGCGTCGATCCCGATCGCGATGTGCGAAGCGCTGAACACGGGACGCGTGGACGTCGGCGACTACGTGGTGCTTAGCAGCTTTGGCGCCGGCCTATCATGGGCCGCGCTGGCTCTGCGCTGGTCAGTACCGATTCCCAGCCACGTGGGGCCCTGGAAGCCGATCCGGCGTCAAGTAGAGTCACGCATGGCGGCGGTGCGGTCCGTGCTGCGGCGCGGCGAGCGCTCAGTGCGCACGCGGATCGATAAGACACTCGGCAAGAGCGAAGACTAGCGCTTCGGCGCAGCAAACTCTTCGTGGCCGCCCCACTTGTGCAGGAAGCGGTAGAAGTTGCGCCTGCTCAGACGATCGCGCTCGTCGGGGGGCGTCGCCAGCCACTCAATGTGGTCGTGGCGCCTGACCGGAAGATCTGTGTCGATGACGGCGCGGTAGCCGTGGCTGCGGATAGCGTAGCTGAAATCGAGGTCCAGGTGACGATAGAAGCGGTACTTTTCGTCCAGCAGACCGACCTTTCGGAGCACGTCGCGGCGGAACGCCATTACATAGCCTTCAACCGCATCCACGTCGCCGGAAGACTCCGCCTCGTCGAAGCTGCGCATGTCGTCGGTGACAACGCCCCAGCGGCCGACGACGCCGATCGTCTCGTCCTCGAGTAGCGGCCGGAGCGCGGCGAAGAGATCACCCGTAACCTCGACGCTCGTGTCGAGGATGACTATGCAGCGACCGCGCGCCTGGCGAAGCGCGACGTTGCCGCCGGCAGCGCTGCCCAGGAAGTGATCGGCGCGGAAGAAGTGAAACTGGTCCGCGCCGGCAGTGGCCTCGCCCCCCAGCGGCTCGCACTCCTCCGGAAAGCCGTTGTCGACGACGATTACTTCGCCGGCGTCGCCTAGCCAGGCCCGGGCCGAAGAGACGCAGCGCTGAAGCTCCTCGCAGCCGCGGCGGGCGACGACAGCGACTGTGAAGTCGAGGTCCGGGGTCTCGTCCAGGCGCGAGTCGACGTCCGCGCTTGAAGCAAGGTTGCCATCGTCGTGCTTCCAGGCCGGAATCGGCAGAACGGTGGTGCCGGGCCGGTCGTCGCGCACTTCCAGTCCCATGTCCGTGATGCGATCACGGATGCCATCCGCGGCGTCCCAGTGGCTGGACTTGCGGTGTTTGTGGCGCTCACGTACTAGTTTGGCGACTTCGCCGGTGACTGGCGGCGCAGGCGGCGCCGTCGCCAGGTCAAGGCCGAGGAGGCGATCGAAGTCCATCAGCAGCTCCCGCTTGATGGCGCCGGGCAGACGCGAGCGGGCGACGCTCCAGGCGACGGCGAGCGCGGCCGGAATGTTGAGACCGTCGCGGGCGGCGGCCCAGAAGGCGGCGCGCAGCTTGTCGCCCTCGGCGCGGGCCTTCTTGGTCAGGCGGCCGCTGGGGCCGTGCGTGGCGGCGCGCAGGCGGTTGAGGCCGCGCTGGGCGGCACGAAGGGAAGACGGCGTGAAGTTGAGCCGCGTGCCGTAGTGGGCGTTGGCGCAAAGGTAGCGGAAGGCGAGCGGGTCAAAGCCGCGGCGCTGGAGATCGGCGATGAGGTAAACGTTGCCGGTGGACTTCGCCATCTTGACGCCGTCGACGAGCAGGTGCTGGCCGTGCACCCAGCGACGAACGTGCTGATGACCGAGTACAGACTCGCTCTGGGCGATCTCGTCCTCGTGGTGAGGGAAGATGTTGTCGACGCCGCCGGTATGGAAGTCGATCTCGTCGCCGAGAACCGCGGAGACGATAGCGGAGCATTCGATATGCCAGCCGGGGAAGCCATCGCCCCAGGGGCTCTCCCACTTGAGTGCGCGGCCAGGCTCGGCGGCTTTCCACAGGGCGAAGTCGCGAGGGTCGCGCTTCAGCGGGTCGGGCTCCGC
Source organism: uncultured bacterium (assembly GCA_965365035.1). Taxonomy (GTDB): domain Bacteria; phylum Chloroflexota; class Dehalococcoidia; order SM23-28-2; family RBG-16-64-32; genus CF-162. The sequence goes on from CBDTZZ010000079.1 coordinate 5,062, forward strand.
CCGGTCACCCTCCTGCAGGTCCTCGGACTGCTGATGAGAGAGCTTACCGTAGCCAGGAAAGCTGCCGACGCTGAAGTAGACGTTGCCGCCGGCTTCGTAGGCGGAGGAGGAGTCAACTAGCGCTTTCACCATCTCGACCATCGCCGGGACGTGCTCCGTTGCTTTCGGGAAGTCGCCGGCGGGAAGGATGTTCACCCCGGTTACCGACTGGTTCGCAGACCATCCTTCTGTCAGAGGTGGGCGGAGGGTGGCCC
>CBDTZZ010000080.1:0-5294 GCA_965365035.1 uncultured bacterium
AGGCTCTCCTGCAGCATTTCGACGAGCGGCACGTCTCGCCAGCCGACGAGCTGCGGCGCCGCCGGCACGATGCCGCCTTCCGTATCCACCCAGCCGGGCGTGGCGACGCCGAGGCCGCGAAGGTCGCTGGCTTCGGCGCCAGCCTGCGAACACGCCTTGGCCAGGGAGGCCAGCAGCGTCTCGATCGTCGCGTCGAGGCCGTCGCTGGCGCGCGAGGGGCGCCGGTCCTCACCGTTGATCTTGCCATCGAGGCCGGCGACGATCGCCCGCACGTTGGTGCCGCCGAGATCAATCGCGCCGTAGAGGTCAGGCATGGGTCAGGCGACGGCTGTGGCTTCGATTTCGATCATCAGCGGCGGGAAAGCGAGGCGAGCGACGCCGATCAGAGTCTGCGCGGCTTTGATCGGGGCGAGGCGCGGCCCAACTGTGCCGAGGCTGGCGATCGTGGCGTCGACGTCCGTGGTGTAGATCGTCAGGTGCACAACGTTGCTCAGGTTCATACCGGCGTCCGAAAGTACGGCTTCGAGGTTGTCCAGCGCCTTGCCCGCCTGGGCGGCCATGTCGCCCTCGTGCAGAGGCGTGCCGTTTTCGTCGACTGACGTCTGGCCGGAGCAGTAGAGGACTTTCTGCGCGCCGGTGATCTCGTTCGCCTGCACGAAGCCGTAGGCGTCCTGCCAGTTCCAGGGGTTGATCGCTCGTCGTTCCATGGGGCTCCTTTCGCCGCTAAGCTCTGGCGCGATACTACCGCGCGCTGCGGGTGACGGGAAGACGCCGAAAGGCCGCCCAAAGTGGGCGGCCTTCGTTTGCGTGGGCAGTGACCTCTAGTTTACGGCGCGCTCCCAGAGGGTCTCGTAGTTGCGGCCGGTGATCGCGTCGCGCTCTGCCTTCCGCTCGAGGACAGCGAGCTGCTGGATGCTCTCCGCCATCTGGCGGCCGCAATCGGGGTCGATGTGGAAGACGCGTTGGCGAATCAAATCGCCGAGGCCAGAGTCTTCGAAGAAGCGCATGGAGTGGGGCCAGATGAAGAACGTAAAACGCTCCGGCATCGAAAACTGCGGGCGTTCCTTGCCGAGCCAGAAGAACCGTTCTTCGACAGTGGCGACCGGCTTGACGACGCGGATCATCGGCGGCGCCTCGGCCTCGCTACGCGTGTCGATGATCAGTCGTTCGGGAAACATGCGAAAACCGATCGTGAACACGTCGGCGTTGTCGACGACGTTGCGCAGCTCTTCAAGATCGATCATCTCACCACTCTCCGTGAACAAGTCTTACGTTTCCTCTCGGCTATTATACGACCGCAGCCCCTGTTCGGGGCGCTCGTGCGGCAGGCCCATTGTGGAACACTGCCGCTCGTGCCTTTCGGTCCCGCTTAGTACATGTCGGACATCGCCGGCGGTGCACCAGCGGACTGCTTCTCCGGAATCTCAGCGACGAGAGCGTTCGTGGTCAGGACCATGGAGGCGATGCTGACGGCGTTCTCGAGCGCCGAACGTGTGACCTTGACGGGGTCAACGATGCCGCGCTTTGTCATGTCGCCGTACTTGTCGTTGGCGGCGTCATAGCCTTCGCCTTTCTTGAGTGTCTTCACTTTCTGAGCGATCACCGAGCCGTCCTTGCCAGCGTTGGTGGCGATGCGCCGCAGCGGCTCTTCCATGGCGCGCTTGAGAATGGCGACGCCGGTGGCTTGATCACCCTCCAGCTTGAGCCTCTCCAGTGCGGGAAGGGCGTTGAGGAACGCGACGCCACCGCCAGAGACTACGCCCTCTTCGACGGCTGCTCGGGTCGCCTGGACGGCGTCCTCGACGCGGTGCTTGCGCTCCTTCAGTTCGGTCTCGGTGGCGGCGCCGACCTTGATGACGGCGACGCTGCCGGTGAGCTTACCCAGGCGCTCCTGAAGCTTCTCGCGGTCCCAGTCGGAGGTTACAGACTCGATGGCGGCCTTGACGGCGCTGACGCGGCCCTGGACGGCCTTGGCGCTGCCCGAGCCCTGGATGATGGTGGTTTCTTCCTTCGTGATGACGACTCTGCGCGCGTGGCCCAGGTCGGTCAGTTCGGCCGAGTCCAGGCTGCGCCCCAGCTCATCGCTGAGAAGTTCGCCACCGGTCACGGTGGCCAGGTCGCCGAGGTTCTCCTTGCGGCGGTCTCCGAAGCCGGGGGCCTTGACCGCGGCGACGTTGATCGTGCCGCGCAGACGGTTGACGGCCAGAGTGGCCAGAGCTTCGCCGTCGACATCATCGGCGATGATCAGCAGGTTCTTGCTACCGCTCTGCAGCACTTTTTCCAGCACGGGCAGGATGTCGCTGACGGCAGAGAGCTTCTTGTCCGTGATCAGGATGTGCGGGTCGTCGATCACGGCTTCCATGCGCTCCGGGTTGGTGACGAAGTAAGGGCTGATGTAGCCGCGGTCGAAGTTCATGCCTTCGACGAACTCGGTCTCGGTCTCGATGCCCTTGGCCTCCTCGACGGTGATGACACCGTCTTTGCCGACCTTCTCCATGACTTCGGCGATCAGTGCGCCGATCTCATCGTCGTTGTTGGCGGAGATCGCGGCGACCTGCGCCATCTGCGCGACGCTGGTGACCTTGATGGCGTTCGACTTAATGTGCTTGACGGCTGCCTCGGCTGCCTTCTCGATGCCCTTCTTGAGAGCCATCGGACTGGCGCCGGCGGCGACGTTCTTGAGCCCCTCGTGGACGATCGCCTGACCGAGGATGGTGGCGGTGGTTGTGCCGTCACCGGCGATGTCGTTGGTCTTGGAGGCGATCTCCTTGGCGAGCTGGGCGCCGATGTTCTCGAACGGGTCTTCCAGCTCGATGTCCTTGGCGATGGTAACGCCGTCGTTGGTGATCGTCGGCGAGCCGAACTTCTTCTCCAGGACGACGTTGCGGCCCTTGGGACCGAGGGTGATCTTGACGGCGTCAGCGAGGGCGTCGACGCCGTTCTTGAGGGCGTGTCGCGCGGCCTCATCAAAGAGCAGTTGCTTGGCCATGGGTTCTCCTTCTTATGCCCGGCTGGGCTCTTGTCCGAGCGGGCGTTCCTATTTTGCGAATGGGCGGTTAGCACTCACCGGGGCGGAGTGCTAACACAGTTTTAGCGTAATCGCACGCCTGATGCAATACCTCAAGGTCTTCGGGAGAGTCGAAATCGCCCTGCGACGGGAGCGCGCCAGGCTTTGACGACCTGCTCTCGCCTATGGTAACCTGATCGCCCAATCGAAGACGTCTATAGTTACGCCGCCCCGACCGCAAAATCGTGGCGGCGTAGACAACTCCAGGAACCGCCGGTATACTTCACACATTCTTTTTCCGGCGGTGGGGACGAGGTACGGATGATCAAGCCTGAGACATCTATAGCGACTGCAAGCGTTCCGGACGCACCGGGCGCTGCTGTCTGCCGATCGTTCCGACTGACTCGTACGGTGCTCTCGCGCGCGAAACGCAGCGCTACGAAATGCGCTGCGCCCAGGCGCATCTAGGGCAACGAGGAGAGGGCTCATGAACTCACAAGATGACACCACCCGTGTACCTATCACTACACACGGCGCCGAAGCACCGAAGGCGGCCGGACTTTACGATCCAGCCCACGAGCACGAGAGCTGCGGCGTCGGCTTTCTTGTGCACCTCAAGGGCCAGCGGTCGCACAAGGTTGTCGACGACGGCATCACGGCCCTAGAACATCTCGAGCATCGCGGCGCCTGTGGCTGCGAGGTGAACACCGGCGACGGCGCCGGTATTCTCATCCAGGTACCCCACGACTTCTTCTCTCACGTCTGCGCGCAAGAGGGCATCCGCCTGCCGGCAGCGGACCACTACGGCGTGGGCCTGCTCTTCGCGCCAAAGAACAAGAAAGCGCAGAAGCAAGCGATGCGGCTCCTTCAGAACATCGTGGAGGAAGACGGGCAGCACCTGCTGGGCTGGCGACAGGTCCCGACGGACAACTCGTCGCTGGGCGCCACGGCCGTCGCCGCCGAGCCGGATATGTTCCACGTCTTCATCGGCCGCGGTGAGCACATCCCGGACCTTGACGCTTTTGAGCGCCGCCTCTTCGTCATCCGCCGGCTCTTTCACAGCGCGCTCGACCGGCGCGAGGTCAAGGAAGCGGAGTCGTTCTATGTGCCGAGCTTGTCCGCCAAGACGCTGATCTATAAAGGAATGCTGATAGCGAGCCAGCTCCGCGACTACTTCCCGGATCTTTCGGACCCGCGAATGGAAAGTGCGCTCTGTATGTTCCACTCGCGCTTCAGCACGAACACGTTCCCCAGTTGGAAGCTGGCCCACCCTTACCGGATGATCTCCCACAACGGCGAGATCAACACCCTGAGGGGCAACGTCAACTGGATGCGCGCCCGCGAATCGCTTTTCGAGTCCGACCTGATCCCGGACATCCAGCGCATCATCCCGGTGATCGACGAGACCGGCAGCGACACGGCCTGCTTCGACAACGCCCTGGAGTTCCTGACGATGACGGGCCGGCCGATCGAACACGCAGTGATGATGATGATCCCGGAACCGTGGGACGGCCACGAGTCGATCAGCCAGGAGAAGAAGGACTTCTACCGCTATCACTCGTGCCTGATGGAGCCCTGGGACGGCCCCGCCTCCATCGCCTTCACGGACGGCAACAAGATCGGCGCCGTGCTGGACCGCAACGGCCTGCGCCCGTCCCGCTACTACGTTACGAAGGACGACTTCGTGATTATGGCCTCCGAGGTTGGCGTTCTGCCGATCGAGCCGGAGAACGTGCTTCTCAAGGGGCGCCTGCAGCCGGGCCGCATGTTCCTCGTTGACATGGCCGAGGGGCGAATCATCGACGACGCGGAGCTGAAGCAGCGCATGGCGTCTGAACGCCCGTACGGCGAGTGGCTGGCGAAGAACCTGAAGACGATCGACGACCTGCCGAAGGGCAAGCCGGCGAAGATGCTCCAGGGCGCGAAGCTCCTGCAAAAGCAGATCGCCTTCGGCTACACAGTCGAGGATCTCAAGTACATCCTGGGGCCGATGGCGCGCGACGGGCAGGAAGCGCTCGGCTCCATGGGAACGGACACGCCGCTGGCTGTGCTCTCCGACAAGCCACAGCCGCTCTTCAACTACTTCAAGCAGCTGTTCGCGCAGGTCACGAACCCGCCCCTGGACGCGATCCGCGAAGAGATCGTGACCTCAGTGAGTTCGCTGGTCGGTCCGGAGGGCGACCTCCTGGAACCGAAGCCGGAGAATGCGCGGCGGGTGGAGATCAAGTCACCTTTCATCGACAACAACGATCTGGCGCGCTTCAAGGCCGCCAGAAGCGGCAAGCTG
>CBDTZZ010000081.1:0-5245 GCA_965365035.1 uncultured bacterium
AAGCGGTCATGGCGTTCGACCAGCTGGCTCAGGAAGTGCCGCTGCACGCGCCCTGGGAGACGCCCGACGCCCGACGCCTCGATGGCATGACTGTGCAGACGTGGATCGACGAGAACATCGACTCGGAGCGGGCCCGCGAGGGGATGCGAACGGCGATCGAGGCTGTCTTCGCCGCCGAGCCGCACGAGGTTTCGCTGTTGCACGGCCTGTTCTACGCGAAGTCCGGGAACGGCCTCTTCTACGAGATCTCAACCGAGGGCGGTGCGCAGGCGGATCGCTTCGACGGCGGCGCGGGAAAGGTGGCGGACCTGGCAGCCGCTGGGTTGGGCGACGCGGTCTGGCTCTCCTCTCCCGTGCGCACGATCGCGCAGGATAACGGGAGCATAACCGTCAGCGGTGACGACTTTGCGGTGACCGGCAAGATCTGCGTCGTCACCGCTCCACCGGCGCTTGCCGGCCATATCGACTACGACCCGCTGATGCCGCCGTTGCGCGACCAGCTGACATCACGGTCGCCGATGGGCGGCGTGATCAAGATCCACGCGATCTACGACACGCCCTGGTGGCGCGACGAGGGGCTCTCAGGGCGCGTGGTCAGCGACGTTGGCCCGATCAAAGTGATGTTCGACAACAGTCCGCCCGAAGGCACGCCCGGTATGCTGATGGGCTTCATCGAGGGCGGAGACGCTCGTCGCTACGCCGGCGTCGACGAAGGCGAGCGGCGGAAGGTCGCGCTCGACTGCTTCGTGCGCTACTTCGGCGACCGCGCCGCGAAGCCGATGGACTACATTGAGGGCAACTGGCCCGCTGAACAGTGGAGCCGCGGCTGTTACGGGGCTGTCTTCCCGGCGGGGACGTGGGTCACATGCGGTACGGCGCTGCGTGAGCCCGTCGGGCGCATCCACTGGGCCGGCACCGAGACGTCCGAGGCGTTTCCAGGCTATATCGACGGCGCCGTGCGCTCCGGCGAGCGCGTCGTCAGCGAGGTGCTGGAAGTCCTGGAATAGCGAGAGACCAGAGAGACGGCAATGTCCGGAAGGAGACCCTAAATGGCCACAGAGACGAACGAAACAGCGACAACACAGCCGGCAGACGCCAGGCCGGAACGCAAGCGCGCCCTCGTAACCGGCGCTTCAGCTGGCATCGGCGAGGAGTTCGCGCGACAGCTTGCGAAGCTGGACTACGACGTCGTGATCGTGGCGCGCCGCCTCGATCGTCTGAACAAGCTGGCGAGCGAGCTGAAGGAGGGCGGCGCCGACGCCGAAGTGATCGAGGCTGATCTTTCGCGGCCGGAGGGCGTAGCCGCGGTGGTTGAGCGGCTGGAGAAGGGCGACATCGGCCTGTTGGTGAACAACGCCGGCTTCGGCACGAACGGCGATTTTTCTCAGCTGCCCGTCGAGCGTGAGCTGATGGAGATCGACCTCAACATCCGGGCGCTGACGCAGCTTTCGCACGCTGGGTTGGGGCCGATGAAGCAGAGCGGTGCGGGGGCGATCATTAACGTCGCCTCGGTCGGCGCTTATCAGCCGGTGCCGTACATGTCGACCTACGCCGCGACGAAGGCTTACGTGCTGTCGTTCAGCGAGGGGTTGCACGAAGAGGCGAAGGAGTACGGAGTGACCGTGACCTGCCTCTGCCCAGGAGCGACGAGGACCGAGTTCCAGGAAGTCGCTGGCGTCGGCGAGGAAGGCATCCCGGGATTTCTGTGGATGAGCGCGGAAGCGGTCGTCAAGACCGCTCTTCGGGCGGCCAAGTCTGGCAGCGCGATCACCACGCCGGGACTGCTGAATAAGTTCACGGCGAACCTGCCCCGCTTCACGCCGCGCTTCGCGGTGCGCAAGATCTCAGGCGCGATGTTCAAGCGCGCAGCCACGAAAAAGTAGACCAAGGAGAGGATACGAAGATGGGACGGCTAGACGGAAAGACTGTAGTAGTGACCGGCGCCAGCTCCGGAATTGGGCTGGCGATCGCCAAGTCGCTGGGCGCTGAAGGCGGGAACATCGTTCTCAACGGTCGCCAGCGGGAGAACATGGACGCCGCGGCGAAGGAGATCGAAAGCGCGGGCGGCAAAGCGCTGGTGCAGCCGGGCGACGTGACGGACGAGAAGGTGGTGATCGGCCTCGTTGACGCCGCCGTCGAGACGTTCGGCGCGCTTGATGTAATGGTCAACAACGCCGGCTACAACCCGTTCGACAGCGTGATCAACGGCGGCGACTACGCGAAGTGGAAGGAGACGCTGGACGTGAACGTCCTGGCGCTGGCCCTCGGCTGCCGCGAGGCCGTTCGCGTGATGCAGGGGAAGGGCGGCCACATCGTCAACATCACCAGCGTCGCGGCGCGCTCGGCGGAGCCCGACGATCCGATGTACGCGGCCTCCAAGCACGCCGCGGGAGCGCTGACGGAGAGCCTTCGTTTGGCGCTCCAGGGGAAGAACGTTCGCCTGACGGCAATCATGCCGGGGGCGGTCGCCACGAATCTCGTGCGCAGCATGCCAGAGGAGCAGCTCTTCGCACTGGGGCGAATGCTCGGCGTCGATCCGGAAGAGGCCGGGATAAGTCCCGGTGAGCACTTGCCTCAGGAGGTGTTGGACCGCGTGGCGACGATGGGCAAGGCGTTCGTGATGAGCCCGCAGGACGTCGCTCAGGCGGTGCTCTTTGCGGTGACGATGCCAGAGTCCGCGCACGTCAACGAGATCATGATGCGGCCGTCACAGCCGCTGCAGATGCCCGGCATGAATCTACCGGCCTAGGGGAAGTTCTGGTGGCCTGACGGGGCGAACGGCTCTGAGGCTGGGTTGGACACGGCCCAGACGCGGTACTCGACGGCGCCCCCTAGCGCCTTGCCGCGGCCGATGGCGATCGTCCGGTTGAGCCAGGCGTAGCTCTCGGCGCCGGTCTGGAACATCGGGTTCGTGTAGAAGTAGTACTCGGCCAGCGGCACGTCCTCGCCGCCGGCAATGCGTCCGAGGACGTTCGGGGAGAGGATGGCAAGGCCGCTGTAGGTCGCGTAGATGAGCGCGCCGTCGCCGGTCTCCAGCGTCACGCGCACGTCAAGCTGCGCGGAGCCGTCCGTTCGCATGAGCATCCAGTCGGCGCCGCCGGGGAGGACCGTCCCCTTGATGCGCGGCCCTTCGAAGGTGCCGCCCTTGACGTTGAAGATCTGTCGCTGGCCCGCGGGCGCGGCGCCGATGACCTGCGGCGTTTCCAGGTCGGCGTGCATGTCGAAGAGGAGATCGAGACGCGGCTTGCGGTAGCTGGTCATCAGCCGAGCGACTGAAGGTAGTTGTCGATGGCGATGGCGGCGCGTTGGCCGTCGGCCATCGCCGTGACAACGAGGTCTGCGCCGTTGACGTTGTCGCCGCCGGCGAAGACGCCCACCCGTGTGGTCTGGAACTCCTCGTCCACGCGGACGGTCTTCCAGTTGGTCGTGCGCAGGCCGGGTGTCGTCTTCTCGAGCAGGTCGTCGGGCTCGTAGCCGATCGCCAGGACGACGATGTCGGCTTCCAGCGTGAACTCCGAGCCGGCGATGGGCTCGGGGCGGCGGCGGCCGGACTCGTCGGGTGCGCCCAGCTGCATGCGCCGGCATTCGGCCTTCGTCACTCGGCCGTTGTCGTCGCCGCTGAACTGGTGCGGCACCGTCAGGTACATGAAATCGGTGCCTTCTTCGCGGGCGTGCTGGCGCTCCTCTTCGCGGCCCTTCTGCTCGGCCTCCGTGCGGCGGTACATGCAGGTGACCTCCGGCGAGCCCAGGCGGATGGCAGTGCGCACGCAGTCCATGGAGGTGTCGCCGCCGCCGACGACGAGGACGCGCTTGCCCTTGACGTCCAGCGACTGGCGCATCGCCTCCGGCAGCTGCTCCGGTTCGAGGTTGCCGCGGACGAGGAACTCCGTCGCCTGGAAGACGTTTTCCAGCTCCTCGCCTTCGATGCGCATCTGGCCGCCGACGGGGGCGCCGGTGCCTAGGAAGACGGCGTCGGTGCCGGACTCGAAGAGCGAGTCGACGGTCACGTCCTCGCCGACCTTGGTGTTGTTCTGGAACTCGACGCCCAGCTTCTCCAGCCACTCGATCTTGTAGTCGAGGATCTCCTTGCGCATCTTGAAGTTGGGGATGCCGTAGAGGAGGACGCCGCCGGGGACGGGCCACGACTCGTAGACGGTGACCTTGTGGCCTTTCTTCGTCAGGTCTTCGGCGACGGCGATGCCGGCCGGGCCGGAGCCGATGATGGCGACGGTGCGGCCGGTGGCAGAGGCCACCTCCGGCAGCGGCACACCTTCGTTGCGGCGCTGCCAGTCGGCGATGAACGCCTCGAGCTTGCCGATCAGGACAGGCGGCTGTTTGCCGTAGGGCTCCGGCCGGATGGCGAAGCCGACGACACAGGCGCCCTCACAAAGCACCTCCTGAGGGCAGAGGCGGCCGCACATGTCCGGCAGCACACTGGTCTCGCGGAAGACGGCGGCGGCGCCGTCGACGTCGTTCTCTTCGAGCAGCAGGAGGGCGCGCGGGATGTCGTTGTCGGTGGGGCAAGCCTCCTGGCAGGGGGCCGTCGGGCAGTGGATGCAGCGCTCGGCTTCGACGACGGCGGACTCCAGCGTGTAGCCGAGGAACGCCTCGTCCCAGTTCTTGATGCGCTCCTCCGGAGCTTGTTTCGGCACCGGTTGGACGGGGATCGCCAGCCGGCGGTGATTATCGCAGGGCATCGCTCGTTATCGCCTCTCCACTGCTAGAAATTCAGGTACGCACAAGTGTAGCAGAAAGGGGACAGGGATCAGAGAGGCAAAGCAAGAGCTGCGCAACAGGGTTGCGCAGCTCCTGGCAAGGCTCGGAAGTCTTTCGACAGCTCCGGGCTAGGTTGTTGAGTCGAAGTCCTCGATGTTCGCCGTGATGGCCCAGATGATACCGATGTCCAGTGCTACGACGGTGATCGCCCATAGCGGTGCCACGAAGATAAGGAAGATCGTAAACGTGGCGCTGATCGTGGCTCCGAGGATCGCCAGCATGGCGCCGGTGGGGTTGCGGGCAAAGAGCAGTCCTGCCGTGATTAGCTGAGAGACGCCTATAAACGCCCAGAACCAACCCCAGGCCTCGATGTCGATGCCGTAGAGCACCTGGTTCAGATCCTTGACGAGGTCGTCCTCCGTGATGGCGGCGATTCCGCTGAGCAGGTTGAACATGCCAGCGATAACGATGAGTATGGCGGCGAACGTGACCCAGCCTGACAAGCTTTGCTGCATTCTCTGTGCCTCCT
>CBDTZZ010000082.1:0-5236 GCA_965365035.1 uncultured bacterium
CGCAGTCATGCTGGACGCGACGATCGTGCGCTCGGTACTGGTGCCGGCGGCGATGGAGCTTCTGGGCGAACGCAACTGGTATTTGCCACCGGCGCTGAGCTGGCTGCCGGAGCTTCGCACCGAAGGCCCGGCGGAACCAGCACCCGGCGCCGCCGAAGCGTCCTAGGTACGGAGGTGCCCAGCGCGCTCAGCTAAAGGCCGTGCCAGGTCGCGTGAGGGGCGAGCGGCTTTCCGGAACGAAGGCAGCCAGGCGCGAAACGCTGGAGGGTGGATCTGCCCGCTTGCTGCACTGGAGGCACGTATAGTACTCACCCGTGAAGTCCGACCGGAACTCCAGGTCTCCCATGCAGTGCGGGCAGCACCTAAGCATCAGCGCGAGGTCAAGGTTCTGGCGCGCCCGGGAAGGGAAGTAACGCATGCGCGGAACTCCTATCTTGCGGACCTTGCGTCGCCGGGGGGTGCGTTCAGGGTGCGACGTGCGGCCCTCTCAGTGGCCTACGAGGTTAGCTGTCGGGTTAGAGCTGAGAGGTTTCACTGCCCTTCCGCCGGTGGCGGATTAACCCCTATATGAGGGCGGTGGGTCCCCCGCTCCTCCGGATTTCCGGAGAACTCGGCCTTTGATTGCAGCTTAGCCGATTATGGAATTCTGTCAATGGAATCAAGGTTAAGGAAAGATTACGGTTGTTGCCCGTTGCTTTGACGCTTAAGGCTACGGCAAGTATTCTCCCCGTTAGGAGGGTTACTCATGAAGATATCAACATTTTTCGGCGGCTCGCCTGAGATCGAGGCCCATGTCCAGGCGGCTGTCGATGCAGAGACCGACGGTTTCGACGGCATCTGGTACGGCCAGATCTTCGGCGCTGACGTGATGACGGTAATCGCCATCGCCGGCGAGAGAACAAGCCGCATCCAGTTCGGCACGTCTATCGTCCCGACTTACGTCCGCCACCCCACGATCATGGCGCAGCAGGCGCTCACCGTGCAGGCGGCGACAGATGGCCGCTTCACGCTTGGTCTCGGCCTCTCGCACAAACCCGTAGTCGAGTCGATGTGGGGGCTCTCCTACGACAAGCCAGCGGTGCACATGCGCGAGTACCTCAGCGTCCTGCAGCCGCTTCTGACTGACGGCATGGTCTCGTTTAGCGGCGACCTGTTCCGCGTCAACGCCCAGGCTTCCGTGCCCACACCGGAGCCGCCGCAGGTGATGATCGCGGCGCTGGCGCCCGTGATGCTCAGGATCGCCGGCGAGCGTACCGGCGGCACGATACTCTGGATGACCGGCCCGAAGACGATAGAGGGCCACATCGCCCCACGCCTGACGAAAGCGGCCGAAGGCGCCGGGCAACCGCAGCCTCGCATCGTCGCCGCCCTGCCCGTCGCGGTCACCGACGACCCGGACGCGGCTCGTCAGCGCGCTGCCGGCCTGTTCGCGATATATGGCACGCTGCCGAACTACCAGCGCATGCTCGAGAAGGAAGGCGCCAGCGGACCGAAGGACGTCGCCATCGTCGGCAACGAGGCGCAAGTGGAAGAGCAGATCCGCGGCATGGCGTCGGCCGGCGCAACCGAGTTCGTCGCCGCGGCGTTCCCCGCGGACGGCGACGCCCCGGCTTCGCTTGCGCGCACCAAGGCCCTGGTCAAGAGCCTGATCGGCAAGATCTAGCGCAGACCAGCGCCGCCGTCGATGGCGATGATCTGTCCCGTCACATAGTCCGCATCAGGCGAGGCGAGGTAGGCCACCGCGCCGGCGATCTCTTCCGGCGTCGCCTGGCGGCTGAGCGGAATGAAGTTGGCCACGGCGCCCTTCACCGCCTCGAATGGGATACCCATGCGACCCGCCGTGCGCTGGAACGTGCCGTCCATCATGTCGGTGTCGGTGCTGCCAGGCAGGACGGCGTTGACGGTGACCTTGTGCGGCGCCAGCTCCAGCGCCAGCATCTGCGTTAGCCCGTTGACCGCGAACTTGGCCGGCGTGTAGCCCCCGTACTGAGGCTGCGCCCTGAGCCCAGCGAGCGACGACAGGTTAACGATGCGCCCGCCCTCACCCTGCTCGATGAAGAGCAGTGCGGCGGCCTTGCAGCAGTGGAAGACGCCGTTTAGATTGACGTCGATCTCGCGCCGCCATTCATCGTCGCTGGTCTCCCAAAGGTCCTTCGCCCCGGCCACCAGGGCGAGGCCGGCGTTGTTGACCACGATGTCCAGTCGGCCGAGCTGCGCCTTCGTCTCGGCGAAGAGGCGCGAGACTGCGGATGGGTCGGTCACATCGCAGTCGACCGCCAGAGAGCGCACCCCCAGCGCCTCCACCTCCTCGGCTACGGAGGCGATGCCTCGCCACCCCGCCTCGCGTTCGTGCTCCGGAAAGCTGTCCGGCTCACGGTGCACTGCGCTGACGCAGACGTCCGCGCCGTCCTGTGCGAGACGCAGAGCTATCGCGCGGCCGATCCCGCGCCTGCGGCCAGCCCCTGTGACGACCGCTACCTTACCGCTTAGTGCACCCATGAGAACTCCTTTGAGGTTGACGCCGTCAACGCGGGATACGAAACTGCACGTTACCGAACAGCGTCAGTTTACCGAATGAACGCAGCACTCGACCCCACAGACTTCCGCGACGCGATGGCCCGCTTTGCCAGCGGCGTCACCGTCGTGACGACGCGCGACAGCGACGGCAAGGGCGTCGGCTTCACGGCCAGCGCCTTCAGTTCGCTGTCGCTGGATCCGCCGTTGCTGCTCGTCTGCCTGCAGAAGGACGCCGATTGCTACGCCGCGTTCATGGAGGCCGAGCAGTTTGGCGTCAGCATCCTGGCCCAGGGCCAATCAGCGATCGCGATGCGCTTCGCAACGAAGGCGATCGACAAGTGGGACGGCACACCCTCCGTACCGGGAAGCGCGACCGGCATTCCGCTGATCGAAGGCGCCTCCGCGCGCCTGGAGTGCGGAACCCACTCGCGGGCTGACGGCGGCGACCACACAGTCCTCATCGGCGAGGTGCTGAGCGCAGACACGAGCGGCAGCGAGCCGCTACTCCACTTCAACCGCGCCTTCGGACGGTTCGTGAAGGACGGTGCCTCGTGATCAAGCTCGTCTACTGCTTGCGGCGCCTGCCTGAGCTTTCCCGTGAGGAGTTCCAGCGCTACTGGCGAGAGAACCACGCACCGCTCGTGAAGAAGCACTCGGAAACGCTGCGGATCCGCCGATACGTGCAAGTGCACACTACCGATGGCCCGTTGACCGACGCTGTGCGCGCCTCGCGGCCCGGACCCGAGCCCTACGACGGCGTGGCCGAGCTCTGGTACGAGAGCGCCGAAGAGATGATGGCGGGCGCAACAACGCCGGAGGGGCGTCAGGCCGGCCGCGAGCTGCTGGAGGACGAGAAGCGCTTCATCGACATCTCGCAGTCGCCGATCTGGATTGCGGCTGAGAACCCGGTCGTCGAGTAGACGGCCGCCCGGCACTTGACCGTGGGCAGCATCAGGTACGAGGCTATCTGCGGGAGTGGATAGGCCCCGGTGGGTCTCCCGGTCTTCAAAACCGGTGTGTCCGTCGTTTGGCGGACAGGTGGGTTCGACTCCCATGCACTCCCGCCACTCTCCTCAGCCTTTGGGGCCCGGCGGATGCGAGCTGCGGGTGCTCACCCGGCCAGCTCTCTTGGAGCGTGGCCGGGCCTTTACTGAAGTTCGTCTGTCAGGACGCGCCTAGGCGAGCGCCTTGGCCTTGATCGAGTCGAACTCAGCCTGCGAGATAGTGCCGGCAGCCAGCAGCTGCTGGGCCTTCTCGATCTCCGCCGTGGCTGAGTAGCCCGACGCACGTCGCGCTGCTGCAATCATCTCCGCATCCTGCTCTGCCGTGGCATCCGCTGGGCGCGCGATGAAGTAGATCAGGATTCCTATCAAGGGAAGTATGAAGATGAGGAATATCCAGAACGCCTTCGCTATTCCCGAGAGGTCGCGCCGGCGAAAGATGTCCGCGAATACGGTGATGAACATCCAGATGACCATCGCCCAGAACCAGACGATGACGATCCACAGCACGACGTCCCAGAACGATGTCAGGAATATCGAGTTCATATTTGCACGCTCCTTGCTGAGTCTGTTTGCCGCGACCGCACCAGCGGTAACGGTACGAATTACTGCTATTATGCATATTCAAGTATGCATATTCAAGAGCGAGTGCGCCAGCGGAAGGCGAGTACCGTGCCTCTCGTTGAGCGAAGGGGGTTCCACTCCCAAGCGAGCCCGCCACAGCCTTTCAGGACGTCTGGCAACGGAACCGCTCATCGGTTTGGATCCGTGGTCCTGTGGCCAGTCTTACACTTGAGTCGGCCCTGACTGTAGTAATATTGCGTAACCAGTTCGTGTCCGCCCCAGATTCGAGCTGGTTCACAGAAACGCCCGCACTAAGGAGGATCCCCTATGGCAATTCGACTAGGCGACACGGCCCCTGACTTCACACAGGACTCGACCGAAGGCAAGATCTCGTTCCACGATTGGATCGGCGACAGCTGGGCGGTCCTCTTCTCTCACCCCGCTGACTTCACACCGGTATGCACCACCGAGTTGGGGCAGGTCGCGCATCTCAAGCCGGAGTTCGAAAAACGCAACGTTAAGGTGCTCGCCCTCAGCGTCGACTCTGTCGAGTCTCACAACTCCTGGGCGAAGGATATCGAAGAGACCCAGGGCGCAGCGCTCAACTTCCCGCTCCTGGCAGACGCGGACCGCAAGGTGGCAGAACTCTACGACATGATTCACCCGAACGCCGAAAAGACCGTGACCGTACGCTCGGTGTTCATCATCGATCCCAACAAGAAGGTGCGTCTGATGCTCACTTATCCGGCACCGACCGGGCGTGACTTCGGCGAAATCCTGAGGGTGATCGACGCTTTGCAGCTCACGGAGTACGAGAAGGTGGCGACCCCGGCGAACTGGCGGTCTGGTGATGACGTCGTCATCCTGCCGTCCATCTCCAACGAGGACGCCGACAAGCTCTTCCCCAAGGGCTACAAAGAGCTGAAGCCGTACTTGCGCATGACGCCTCAGCCCAACAAGTAGCCTCGCAGCGGGCAGGCCCTCCGGGAGATATTCCGCAGCCTGCCTTGCCCGCATTGAAAGGAACGCCGATGCCAGTACTGCCCGAACTGCTCGCCGCCAACGAACGATACGCTGCCGGCTTTACGAAGGGCGACCTGCTCGATGTCCGCGCCGGCCGCCAGGTCGCCGTCCTGGTTTGCATGGACGCCCGC
>CBDTZZ010000083.1:0-5213 GCA_965365035.1 uncultured bacterium
TCCACGGCCGCCCCGACGCGGGCGAAGGATTGCCAGACCGCGCCGACGCCCCGTCGCAGCAGGGCTTCGGCCTGGACATCCAGCTCGGCGACCGCTCTGACGACGACTGGGTCCTGTCGCGCCAGCCACACGTTGGCCTCCCGCTAGAACGCGGCGTGCAGCAGTCGCCGTGGGGTCTCCCCACCGTTGTCCCGGAGATACTGCTCTTCTTCAAGGCCCAGGATCTCCGACGCCGCGACAAGCTCGACTTCCTGGCCCTTCTCCCCGAACTTACGCAGGAACAGAGCGACTGGCTGCGGAGCGCGATCTCGCTCGTCGGCCATCCGTGGCTGCCCCAACTCGCCCCATAGCCCCAACCGGGTACGCTGTAGCGGCGCAGTTATCCCGAACTGCGCCGCTACGTGACAGTCGCTAGGAACAAACGCATGGCAGAGATTCAGTGTATTCGTACCGATCGCTCGTTGTTGCCTAAGTAGCATGGCGTCGTGCACTCTAGGTTGCGACTAGTTTAGAAAGGAGCACGCGAAATGGTAGACCCGGTATTTCTCTCCACGTTCTGGGACATCGTCCTGGGGTCGTTCATCGTGTTTTTCGTCTTGATTCCGCTCATCTTGATTTGGGTCGTCGCCTTGGCCGATCTCTTCACGAGGCGCGACATACGGGGGCAGAAAGTCCTCTGGCTTTTGGTCATCGTCTTCATCCCTATCTTTGGGGCGATAACCTACCTGCTGGTCCGGCCTGGTGAGAGCAGTCGCGGCTTCTGAGGAGTGTCGGCGGACGCCGCGTAGCGGGTGACGATCACTGCGCCCCTGCGAATCCCTGGCCCGCCGGGCAGCCGTCGAGCAACGGACATTCGGCGCAGAGCGGGCGCTGAGCCCGGCAGAGGCGACGGCCGTGTTTGATCAGCGAGATATGCAGCGGATAGACCAGCTCCGGAGCGAGCGCAGCCTCAAGTAGGTCGTGAGCCTTCTCCGGTGTGGCCTTCGGTGACACGAGACCGAGGCGCTGGGCGACGCGGTGGACGTGCGTATCCACCGGCAGCGCCGGCCGACCAAACGCGAACATGAGCACGCAGGCCGCCGTCTTCGGGCCGACGCCGCTCAGCTCGCGCAGCCAGGCCTTCGCCTCGTCCAGGGGCAGGTCGCGCAGGAAGCCGAGGTCCCACGAGCCGCGCTTCTCGCGGATGGCGACGAGCGACGCCTTGATTCGGGGCGCCTTCTGCTTCGCCAGGCCGCCGACGGCGATCTCACGCTCAATCTCCTCGACTGGCGCCTCGGCCAGCGCGTCCCAGCTATCGAAGCGCCCGCGCAGGCGCATGAAGGCGCGGCCGGAGTTCGTATCGGTCGTGTTCTGAGAGAGGATCGTCAGGACAAGTTCGCTCATCGGGTCGCCGTGAGGGCGCAACTCCGGCTCGCCGTAGAGCGCGGCGAGGCGGCGCACGATCTCGGCCGGGGCGAGGTGCTGTTGCTTCGCTCCTCCTTCGAGAGCCTCAGGACGAGCGGGACGGGGCGCGCTGCCCTTCGCTGGATGCTTCTTCTGACGGGGCACGCCGTCAGCCTTAGGAGCCGTCGGCGAAGTATCGCCAGACGGCGTCGGAGACGCTGGCGATCGGCTCCCAGTAGGAGGAGCGATCGCTGAGGACGACGATGATGTACGGGCCATCTGGGCCCTCGACGACAGCGACGTCGTGCGTGGCATCGGTGAAGCTGCCGGACTTGTGAGCGAAGGCGGTACCAGCGGGAATGCCAGCGACCACGCCGCTATAGAACCACTCCTGCGCCATCAGGCTCAGCATCTCCTGCCGCGACTCTTCCGAAACTCCACTGCCGCTGGCGATCGATGAGATGACAGCGTACATATCGGCGGCGGTAGTCGGCAGCTCGCTAGTACTCACGGACATCGTTGTGGCACCGATCCCGGCGAGCGTGGCATCGACCTCTCCGTAGCCGATCTCGCCGAGCACGAGGTTCGCTAGAGAAGTGTCGCTGACGACGATCATCGCTTCGACTGCTTCGCCCAGGAGCACCTTGTCTCCCACCTGGATCCCCAGGTACTCCAGCGTTCCCAGATCGTACTGCGCGACCTCCGCGTCGACCGTCAGCTCCGTCCCGAAGTCGATGACGCCGCCGTCTCGCTGACGGTAC
Organism: uncultured bacterium; assembly: GCA_965365035.1. Classification (GTDB taxonomy): domain Bacteria; phylum Chloroflexota; class Dehalococcoidia; order SM23-28-2; family RBG-16-64-32; genus CF-162. Next base: position 2,145 of record CBDTZZ010000083.1, read on the forward strand.
GCCTCCAGCAGGACCGGGGCCTTGAACAGGCTTGCCGCGTAGTACGTGGCGTTCGGGTTAATGGCGGCGTAGCGGCCGTCGGCGAGGTTGTGGACGATCACGCTGAACACGCCGTCGCGGCCGTTCAACGCGGTCTGGACGGCGGCGAGCAGACCTGGATCGGCGACCGGCGCTGCGAACGGCGATGGCACGGCCGGAAACGCCGCGCTACCGGCCAGCCAGTCGAGCGAGACAACGCCGCTGACCGGCGCCACCGGAACGACCGTCTCTTCGACCGGCGCGCTCGTCGGATCGGGAGAGGGCGAGCCTCGGTCCGGCGTGCCGAGGATGACGAACGGCGTCGCGCTCGGTCCGGCGGGGTCCGGATCGCCGCCGCCGCAAGCGACGAGGGTGACCAGGCCGACGAGGACCAGGGTGATTGGGGCGAGTGATCTCATACGCATTAAGAATAGCGCGACAAGGCGGGCTTATACTGGATAACGCACGAACTTAACGAAAGGATCGGCATGGCGGGCGGTACTGAGCGGCTGACGAAGCTGGCATCCTGCGCGGGTTGCGCGGGCAAGGCTGGCATGCGGGAGCTGTCGCAGGTTCTGAAGCACCTCTCGGAGCTCTCCGCCGATCAGCCTGACTTGCTCGTCGGCCTGACCGCGCCAGACGACGCCGCCGTCTATCGCCTGAACGACGAGCAGGCTGTCGTGCTAACGGTCGACTTTTTCGCGCCGCTGGTCGACGACGCTTACGACTACGGCGCGATCTCCGCGACGAACGCCATGAGCGATGTCTACGCCATGGGCGGGGAAGTCGTGCTGGCGCTTAACATCGCGGCGTTCCCCGAGGACATGGCGTCGGAGACGATCGCCAGAGTAATCCAGGGCGGCGCTGAAAAGGTACGTGAGGCAGGCGGCGTCGTCGCCGGCGGGCACACGATCCTCGACGAAGAGCCAAAGTACGGTCTCTGCGTAATGGGGTTGGTGCACCCGGACGCCATCTTCCGCAAAGGGGGCGCGCAGCCGGGCGATGTGCTCTTTCTGACGAAGGCGCTGGGAACAGGCATCATCACGACGGCGGCCGGACGTGACGAGGCGTCGGAGGAGCAGCTAGCGGCCGCGGTCGAGAGCATGACAACGCTCAACCGCCACGCCGCACATATCGCGCGCGAGATCGGCGCCAGGGCGATGACTGACGTTACCGGCTACAGCCTGATGGGACACGCGCGCGAGATCGCGGCGGCAGGCGATGTCTGCCTGCGCATCATCGCTGCGGCGGTGCCCACTCTACCGGGCGCGCTGGAGCACGCGAAGGGCGGCATCTCCACGGCGGGAGCGAGGCGGAACCGCGAGTACTACGGCGAGCACGTCAGCATGGACCCGAAGGTGAGCGAGGCGATGGCTGACGTCTTGTTCGACCCACAGACGTCGGGCGGGCTGCTGATGGCAGTCGCGCAGGACCGCGCTAGCGACACGCAGGACCGCTTCCAGGCGGCCGGCCTGGGGGCCTGGGCGATCGGCGAGGTGATCGCGGGCGCCGGCGTCGAAGTCGCAGCCTAGAGATCGGCGCGCATGGGGATTACCTGCGCCGCTAGCGCCTCGTTTCCGGAGATCGCCTGCCATTGCCAGGACTCTTGCGCCGCGGGCTCGAAGTCGTCCAACCGGCAGCGTTCGAAGCCGAACCGCGAGAAGAACTCTGCCGCGGTCATCGTGAACAGATAGCAACGGCGAGCGCCGTCGTCCCGCGCGAAGGTCAGGGCGCGCTCCGTCATGCGGACTCCTTCGCCGCTTCCTCGCAGCGTCTCGGCCACTACGACGGACCGCAGAAGGGCGGCGTCGCCGTAGCGCTCGATGCCCGCACAGCCGACGAGCGCTCCGGCGTCCTCCAGCACCCAGAAACCGCTCAGCCAGTCCGAAACCTCGACGGCCGGCAGTGATTCGGAGTTGATGAGCTGGGTGAGGGCATCGACGTCTTCAGGGCGGGCGAGGCGCAATACAGGCGGCACGATCGTCACATCGCTCGCAGAAGCTTGATGCGTTCGCCCACGGGCGGGTGAGTGGCGAAGAGGCCGTTGAGGAAGCTCTTGTGCTCCTTGAGCGGGTTTTCGATGTAGAGGTGCGCCGTGGCCTTGTTCGCGACCTCCAGAGGCTCTGGGTCAGCCGCTATCTTCTCCAGCGCGTCGGCCAGCGCGTCGGGGTTGCGACAGAGAAGTGCGCCGGAGGCGTCGGCCAGGAACTCCCGCTGGCGGGAAACGGCGAAGCGCAGAGCGGAGGCGATAAACGGGGAGAGGACGATGAAGAAGATCGCGATGGCGAGAATGGCCAGTGCGACCATGCCGCCGCCCTTGCCCCGGTTACTCCGCCTCCCACCTGCGCCGTACCAGGTGAAGCGCAGCATCACGTCCGCGAGGAGAGCCATCAAGCCGACGACTACCGCCGCCGTCGTCATGATGCGGATGTCGTAGTTGCCGATGTGCGACATCTCGTGCGCCATGACAGCTTCCAGCTCTCGCTTCTCGAGCTTGTCGAGGAGGCCCCGCGTCACGGCAACGTGCGCGCGTTCCGGGTCGCGGCCGGCGGCGAAGGCGTTCGGCGCGCTGTCCTCGATCACCCAGACCGTGGGCATTGGCAGGCCCGAGCCGATGCTCAGGTTCTCGACGACGCGGTACAGCTCTGGCTCCTGGCGAATGGTGACCTTATGCCCGCCGGAGATCGACAGCACTGCCGCCGTCGCAGAGTAGTACATGATGACGCCGACCGCCGTCGCGATGAGCCCCGTCACACCAGCGATCTGAAGCGTGAGTGTGAGATCGACTTCTGGGTCGACGCCGGCGTACAGGGCGATCACCGTGCCCACGGAGCCGAAGAAAAGCGCGGTGAGGAGGACAAAGCTCCCGATGAGGAGGAACGTGCGCCTCTTGTTGGCGTTTATCTGGTCCCAGATGAGCACCCGCTCTTGTGGGGCCGGGGAGGATTCGTCCATCAAACGAAGGTGCTAGCCAGGCGTCTCGCTCTGGCCTGAAGCTGACCCGCCAGCGGATGCGTCGCCGGCTGGCGGCGCCGGCGGCGGTGCTGGCTC
>CBDTZZ010000084.1:0-5203 GCA_965365035.1 uncultured bacterium
GTTGGCGTGCGAAACCTTGAGGCCTATAACAAGAGCCCGCGCGCGACGCACAAGCTGCCGCACTGGGTGGTGATCATTGACGAGCTGGCCGACCTAATGATGTCTTCGCCGTACGAGGTCGAGCGCCAGATCTGCCGCCTCGCGCAGCTGGCGAGGGCGACCGGCATCCACCTGATCATCGCGACGCAGCGGCCGTCTGTCGACGTGGTGACGGGGCTGATCAAGGCGAACTTCCCGACGCGGATCGCCTTCGCCGTCTCTTCGCAGGTGGACTCGCGCACGATCATCGACACGGCGGGCGCCGATAAGCTGCTGGGCAAGGGCGACATGCTCTTCATGCCGACGGACGCGGCCAAGCCGAAGCGCATCCAGGGCTCGTTCGTCTCCGACCAGGAGATCGAGAAGATCGTCAAGTGGTGGTCCAACGACCGCTTCCGGCACCTGGCCCCTGACAAGCTGGACCATCTGCTGGAGCCCGAGGACGAGGACCAGGACGGATCGCCTGCGGAGGACGACCCTCTGTACACAGCGGCGAAGGAGCTGGCGATCCAGCACTCGCGCGTCTCGACGTCACTGTTGCAGCGGCGGCTGCACGTCGGCTACCCGCGCGCCGCCCGCCTGATCGATATGCTGGAGGATGAGGGAGTCGTAGGGCCGTCTGAGTCCGGTCAGTCGCGCCAGGTGCTGATCACGGCGGAGGAAGAGGAAGAGCCCGACGTGAGCAGCGCCGAAGATGCGCCGTTCGAGACGGACGAGGCGAAAGAATACACTGCGACGATCGGCGACGAAGACCGGGTCGAGTAGCCGGCACAGGCCTCCACTAAGTCACGGCTCATAGCTTGACGACGGTGTTATCCTTGGGGTGAGCCTAACGAAGTGGAGGAGAGGTAGTGATGAGAATTCACGCGACCCTCAAACGGCTTCAAGTTGACAAGGTGAGGACCTTCGCGCAACACGCCTGGAAGTAACAGGCGCGCGGAGGCAGGCCACCCCGCGGATCGGCCAGCTATCAGAGGCCACGCTGCCTATCGGTGCGAGATGCGCCGGGAAGTGCCGAAAGCGGACCAACAAGATAACGAAGAGCCCTCCGACATGTCGGGGGGCTCTTTCATTGTGCGAGGTCCTTGCGCATGAAGATCTCGCGGGAGTCCTGACCGAGATCGCTGAGGGCGCCGATGAGTCGGAAGCCGAGAGCGCGATGGAACCGCAACGAGCGGTCGTTGGTCTCTTCGGTAGAGCTGAGCCAGAAGTCGCAGCCGCGCGCCTCCAGATCGGCCTCGACGTGAGTGTACAAGGCGCGGCCAAGTCCCGTTCGCTGGTGGGGCGGCAACACGCGGACGAAAACGCAGAGCGGGATGTGATCCCAGAGCCACTCCCAGCGCAAGTAGCCCACGACTTCTTTGCCATCGAGCGCCACGGCCACACGGTCGCCCTCGATGCAGCGCTGCAGAACGACGGCTTCGCTCACGGGCCACTCGAGTGAGCGGTCGACATCCTGGATAGCGGAGATGTCGGTTAGGGTCGCCGGGCGGACGTTTGGCACTGCCTGCTACTTCTGCGGGCGGGTGCGGTTGTGGCCGCGGCGCGGCGCCGGGCTGCCGGTGTTGCGCATGGCGGAGATGATGCTGAGGCCTTCTTCGTCGCCGACGAGTTCGCGACGCAGTTCGACGACGCGGTCGCGGAGTAGTGCGGCCTTCTCGAACTCGAGGTTCTTGGCGGCGGTCTTCATCTGCTTGTCGAGGTCCTTGATCAGACGCGCCAGCTCATCCTTGGGAATGTCGCCGACCTTGTACTCTTCGCTCTCCTCGGCCACCTGCTTGATGTGATCGGTGATGTCGCGGATCGCCTTCTGGATGCCCTCGGGCTCGATATTGTTCTCGGCGTTGTAGGCTTCCTGGATCTTGCGCCGGCGCCCTACCTCGGCGATCGCGCGCTTCATCGAGTCTGTCATCGTGTCGGCGTACATGATCACGGAGCCGTTGATGTTGCGCGCGGCGCGGCCCATCGTCTGGATCAGCGACCAGGCGGAGCGCAGAAAGCCTTCTTTGTCGGCGTCGAGGATGACGACGAGGCTGACCTCTGGCAGGTCGAGCCCTTCGCGCAGCAGGTTGATGCCGACGATGACGTCGTAGACGCCGAGGCGTAGGTCGCGCAGGATTTCGACGCGCTCGAACGTCTGCACCTCTGAGTGAAGGTAGTGGCTCTTGACGCCCATCTCCATCAGGTAGTCGGCGAGGTCCTCCGCCATCTTCTTGGTGAGCGTGGTGACGAGCACCCGCTCCTTGCGCTCGGCGCGCTCGCGGATCTCGTCCAGCAGGTCGTCGATCTGGCCCTTTGTCGGCCGCACGTCGACCTGGGGATCGACGAGGCCCGTCGGACGGATGATCTGCTCGACGGTCTGTTCGCTCATCTCAGCCTCCCACGGGCCAGGCGTGGCTGAGACGTAGACCGTCTGGTTGAGGTGCGAGAGGAACTCGTGGAAGTTGAGCGGCCGATTGTCGATCGCGGAAGGCAGGCGAAAGCCGAAGTCGACGAGCGTTTGCTTGCGGCGGATGTCGCCGTGGTACATGCCGCGGATCTGCGGAATCGTCTGGTGCGACTCGTCGATGAAGAGGAGGAAGTCGTCCGGGAAGTAGTCCATCAGCGTCCACGGAATGCTGCCAGCTTCGCGGCGGGCGAGGTGGCGGGAGTAGTTCTCGATGCCGGAGCAGTATCCCTGCTCGCGCAAGCACTCGACATCGTAGCGGGTACGTTCGACGATGCGCTGGGCCTCGAGGAGCTGCCCCTTGTCGAGGAGCCACTGGTGACGCTCCGCCAGTTCGGCCTCGATGTCGGTGATCGCGGCGTCCATCTTGTCCTGCGAGGTGACGAAGTGTTTGGCGGGGTAGATGTCGACGGCGTCCATCTCGGCGAGCACCTCGCCGGTGAGCGGATCGAGCTGGAGGATGCGCTCTACTTCGTCGCCGAAGTAGTCGACGCGCACGGCCAGCTCCTCGTAAGCCGGCAAGATGGTGAGGCTATCGCCGCGCAGGCGGAAGCGGCCGCGGACGAGGTTCTGGTCGTTGCGCTCGTACTGCATGTCGACGAGGCGGCGCAGGGCGCGCTGGCGGTTGCTGGTCTCGCCGACGCGGAATTTGAGTACGAAGTTGTAGTACTCGCTGGGCTCGCCAAGGCCGTAGATGCAGGAGACGGAGGCGACGATGATGACGTCTCGCCGCTCGAACAGCGAGCGGGTGGCGGCATGACGGAGCTTGTCGATCTCCTCGTTGATGTCCGCGTCTTTGGCAATGTAGGTGTCAGTGCGGGGGATGTAGGCTTCCGGCTGATAGTAGTCGTAGTAGGAGACGAAGTACTCGACGGAGTTTTCCGGGAAGAAGTCGCGGAACTCGGCGTAGAGCTGCGCCGCCAGCGTCTTATTGGGCGAGATGACGAGCGTCGGCCGGCTGTAGCGGGCGATGATGTTGGCCATCGTGAAGGTCTTGCCGGAACCGGTGACGCCGAGCAGCGTCTGGTGCTTCTTGCCGTCATGGAGTCCGGACTCCAGCTTGCCGACAGCCGCCGGCTGATCGCCGGTCATCTGGAAGTCGGAGCTGAGGACAAACGGCTTCTCCGTAGGCGTGACGGTGATATCGCGGTCAACGGTCATTGCACGATTAATTGTATCAGCGCTCCTGACAGCACCATGTCAGTGGGTGACGCGGCGACTGATATGCTCCTGTCGCGATGTCCACCAGAGCGCCGAAGAAGACGCAGGCCGTTCGGCTGCTGGAGTCGAAGGGGATCGCGCACCGGGTGACGGTCTACGACGACGCGGGCGGGTTCCACAGCGGAGAGGAGGCCGCGGCGCTCGTCGGGGCGCCGGCGGAGACCGTGTACAAGACGCTCGTCGTGCTGCGTGACCCACCGTCCGGGCGGCCGATGCTCGTGATCGTACCGGTGTCTGAGCAGGCGAACCTGAAGGCGCTGGCGACGGCTCGGGGCGAGAAGCGGCTGCGGATGGCGACTCAGAAGGAGGCGGAGAAGCTGACGGGTATGCAGGTTGGCGGCATTTCGGCGCTGGCTGTGCCCGCCGGGCGCTTCGACGTCCTGATCGACGAGACGGCACGTTCGCTGGAGATGATCCACGTTAGCGCCGGTGCCCGCGGGATGGATGTCGAGCTGGCGGTGGCCGACCTGGTGCGGCTGACAGACGCTAGCTATACGATGGCGACTTAGGAGGATGCGATGTTTGTAGCGATGAACAACTTCAAGGTGAACGCAGGCCGGGAGGACGATTTCGAGAAGCAGTGGCGCGAGCGTGAGACGTTCCTGAAGGACGTCCCCGGCTTCGTGGAGTTCATGCTGCTAAAGAGCGACAAGACCGGCGACTACATCAGCCACACGACGTGGAAGGACCGGCAGGCGTTCATCGACTGGACGCAGAGCGAGTCGTTCGCCAAGGGCCACCGCCAGGGGTCGGTCGCCGGCGTGCTGGACGGGCCGCCCGTGATCGGCCTGTTCGAAGCGGTGCTGGTGGCGAAGACCTAGGCCTGGTTGAAGCGGGGCTCGCGCTTCTCGATGAAGGCGCGCACGAACTCCTTGTGCGCCGGGCCCTTCTGGACGCGGACGAGCGTGCGGTTCTCCTCCGCGACGACGGCGTCGATGTCCTGCTCCACCATGTGACGGTGGATCATACGCTTGCCCTCGATCACGCATTCCAGCGGGTTGGCAGCGATCAAGTTGGCGACGGTCATCGCCTCGTCCATGAGGCGATCGGGTGCGACGACGTCGTTGACGAGGCCCATCTGCACTGCCTCCTCGGCCTCGATTATGCGCGCCGTGAGGACGAGATCGAGCGCGTTGGGCAGGCCGACGATCTGGGCGAGATAGGTCGTGCTGGCCACTTCAGGCGTGATCCCGACGCGGATGAAGCGCATCGAGAAGCGAGCCTTCTCGGAGGCGATGCGGATGTCCATCGGCAGGGTCATCGTGAGGCCGACGCCGATGGATGCGCCGTTGACGGCGGCGATCAGCGGCTTGGAGCGGCGGAGGAAGGCCGCGAGGTGCTCTTCGCGGCGGGGCGGCGGGTCGAGCTCGCTGCGCTTGCCGTTGCCGGACTCGCGGTTCTCGATGCTGCGGTTGAAGCCTTTGACGTCAGCACCGGCGCAGAAGCCGCGCCCGGCGCCCGTGACGACGATAGCGCCGACGCCCGGGTCCTGGTTAC
>CBDTZZ010000085.1:0-5192 GCA_965365035.1 uncultured bacterium
ACGCCAAGGCTCACACCGGCGAACTGACAACCTACGAAGGCAAGTACCACCGCCACGACTGGAGCCAACTGCAGCCGACTCCGCCGCCCGTACGCACGGACATCCCGATCTGGATCGCGGCGTTGCGTGGGCCGCTCATCAGCCTCGCCGCCGAGATCGCCGACGGCGTTCTCGGCCACCCGATGTGGTCCGTCGACTGGTGCGTCTCGCGGATGCCGGACTACCTCAAGCGAGGCCTGGACCGCGGCGGCAAGTCACGAAGCGATATCGAGTTCAACGTCTGGCTCTGGGTGGCGGTTAACGAGGACCGCGCCCAGGCGATCGAGGACGCGCGCGCCACCGTCGCCTTCTACGCCGGCGTGGAGCAATACGAGGAGTTCTTCGTCGCCCACGGCTTCGAGAAGGAAGCGAAGTTGCTCCAAGAGGGCGTCAAGCAGGGTGACTACATAAGTGCCGCCAAACACGTCTCGGACGAGATGGCCGAGACGTTCGTCATCTGCGGCTCGGCGGACGAGGTGCGCAAACGCGTCGCGCCGGTGTACGAAGTCGCCGACTCGCTCACGCTCGTGCCGCCGGCGTACAACCTCGGCCCGGACAAGCTGCTCGCCTACAGCGCGGCGATCGCCGACGCCTTTTACAGCTAACCGCTGAGCCTCCGCACACGCGTGTACCATGGAATGCCATGGCGTTACGATTCCTCGAACGGGAGCTGCGGACGCTTCTCGTCGCCAACGACCGCTCCGATCTCCTCGAAGCCGGCCGCATCGCACTGACGGACGACGGCGCAACCATCTACGTGCACCTTCTGCCTCAGCCGGACTGGCCGCTCAAGGCGCAGGGCCTGGCGTTCGTCCTCGCGTATGAGGACTACGCGCCGCCCGGTTCGGACGTGACGTACTGCTACCGCTGGCTCATCGGCGAAGCGCGCACCAGCCTGCGCGAGAACATGGGCGATGTCATCCGCTGGCTGGAGGGTCGATAGCGTGTCGTCGGTCAAAGACCTGAAGGCGCTCGCCTCCGGTGAGGAGGCGACGTTCCGGGCGCGCGTCCTGCGCCTGTGGGAGATCGGCGGCCTGCGCATGGCTCTTGTCGGCGACGAGTCCGGGCTGACACGAATCGAACTCGGAGAGGCCGCGGTCGCAGAGGGCAGCTCGTACGAGTTCCGGCGCGCGGCCGTTCGCCAGTACGAAGGCGGCTGGACGAGCGTCTCGATCGCGGACGGTGGTGAGGCGCTGGCGATCGAGGAGAGCATCCCAGTACCGCAGGATGAGGCCTACATCGAGCGCACGTTCAAGATCCTGTCCGGCATCCAGCGCAAGAAGGGCCGGGAAGAGGGTCGTGTGCCGCCATGGGAACACCCGGCGAAGCAGAGCGGCGGCAGCACATGATCAAAGTACGCAGAGCCGACGAAATCTTCGCCAAGGACGGTGGCTGGTTCCACGCGAAATGGCACTTCTCCTTCGACGATTACCACGACCCGCAGAACATGGGCTTCGGCACGATGCGCGTATTCAACGACGATACGCTGACACCCGGCGCGGTCTGGCCGATGCACCCGCACCGCGACATCGAGGGCCTGACCTACGTTCCGTCGGGCACGTTCCGCCACGAGGACAACCTCGGCAACGTATACACAATGCCCGCCGGCTCCGTGCAGCGGATGACGCTCGGCAGTGGCGCCAACCACTCGGAGCAGAACGGCTCGGAGACCGAGCCACTGCGCTTCATCCAGGTCTGGATCATCCCGCGCGAGACCGGCCTCGAGCCGGGCGTCGAGTCGCGGCAGACGACGGTGGAGGAGCGGACTAACCGCCTGCTGCGCGTAATCGGGCCGGACCGCGACGATGGCAGCCTCCTCGTCCACCAGGACGCGGCGATGTACGTCTCACGCCTGGAAGCGGGGCAGAGCCTCGGCCACGCGTTCGCGCCTGACTTCGGCGGCTACCTGCTGGTCCTCGACGGCGCGGTGACCATCAACGGCGAGGCGCTGGCCAACGGTGACGCCGCCATGATCTGGGACGAGGACCGCATCACCATCGAAGGGGCCGAAACATCCGAACTGCTGATGATGGAGATGCAGGTCAAGGTTCGCACCGAGTAGAAAGGACATCGCGAATCGGGGGCGGGTGCGGGCAGGTCGCCTCAACGCGAACGGTTGACACGCTGCACGTCGTTCCTAGAATGAAACTCGCACACAGGAATACCAATTGCTCGCCCAACAAGCCGCCCCGCCGCCAACCCTCGACGATGCGTACGCGCATTGCCGCCGCATCGCTCTCGGGCGCTACGAGAACTTCCCCGTCGCCTCGTGGCTGCTGCCGCGGGCCCTCCGCCGTCACGTCTACGCCGTATACGCTTACTGTCGCGGCGTTGACGATCTGGGCGACGAAGCGCCCGGCGACCGCCTGGCGCTGCTGGACGACTGGGAGCGCGAGCTGCGTGCGGCCTACGATGGCACAGCGTCCGATCCGCGCTTCGTGGCGCTGGCGAACACGATCCGCGAGTTCGACATCCCGCCCGAGCCGTTTGAGCGCCTGATCGAGGCCAACCGCCGCGATCAGACCGTCAAGCGCTACGCCACCTTCGACGAGCTACTCGACTACTGCACCTTCTCGGCGAATCCTGTGGGTCACCTCGTGCTCTACGTCTTCGGCTATCGCGACCCGGTGCGGCAGGGTCTGAGCGACGCCACCTGTACGGCGCTACAGCTCACGAACTTCTGGCAGGACGTCACCGCCGACCTGAAGCAGGGCCGTATCTACATCCCGCAGGAGGACCTTGAGCGCTTCGGCGTGAGCGAGGACGACCTGCGCACGCGCCGGGTCACAGCGGACTTCCGGCGTCTGATGGCCTTCGAAGTGCGGCGCACGCGCGAGATCTTCGACGACGGAACCGCGCTGATCGGCGTCGTCTCCGGCCGCCTGCGAACCGACCTGCGTCTCTTCACCCTCAGCGGCCTCGCCGTCCTCGACGAGATCGCAGCGCGCGGACACGACGTCCTCACGAGCCGGCCAACGCTATCAAGATGGCGCAAGGCGAGGCTCACGGCCCGGGGACTGCTGCCGCTGCCAGTGAGGGCCGGGCGTTGAGGGACGGAATAGACGCGGCCTACGAGTACTGCCGCGAGATCACCCACCGCGAGTCTTCGAGCTTCTACTACGGCTTCCTCCTGCTTCCGCCCGCGCAGCGCCGCGCGATCTACTCCGCCTACGCCTTCGCCCGCCAGTGCGACGACCTGGCCGACGGCGACCTGCCTCGCGAGGCAGCCGAGCGGGCACTGGACGGTGCACGCGACGCTCTCGACCGCACCCTGGCCGGTGACCCGGACGGGCCGGTATTAGAGGCGCTGGGCAGAACGATCAAGCGCTACGATGTGCCGCTGCAGCACTTCGTCGATCTCATCGACGGCGTGCGCACGGACCTCACCGTCAGCCGCTACGCCACGTTCACCGACCTGCGGGCGTACTGCTATCGCGTCGCCTCATCTGTCGGCCTCATCTCGGTCGAGATATTCGGCTACCGCGGCGGCCAGCGCTCACGCCAGTACGCCGTCGACCTCGGCATCGCGCTTCAGCTCACTAACATCCTCCGCGACGTCGCCGAGGATGCGGATCGCGGCCGCGTCTATCTGCCGCAAGAGGAAGTCGAGTGGTTCGGATATAGCGACGCTGAACTGCTGGAACGCAAGGTGACGCCGGAGTTCCGGCGGCTGATCGCCTACCAGGTGCACCGCACGCGCGACTTCTACGCCAGCGGCCGGCGCCTGTTGCCGTATCTGCCCGTTCGCGCCCGTGCCTGCGTCGGCGCGATGACGGCCATTTACAGCAGCATCCTCGACGAGATCGAGCAACGGCCAAGCGTCATCTTCCGTCGCCGCGTCGGCCCCGGCACTAGTCGCAAGATCGCCCTCGCCGGTCGCGAGCTTGTCCGCTCAGTCGTGCGATGACGGACCGCCCGGTCGTTCTCATCGCAGGCGGCGGCCTCGCGGGCATCACCGCTGCCTGCGAACTCGCCGACGCCGGCGTGCGCGTGAAGTTGATCGAGAAACGCCCCTTCCTCGGTGGGCGTTCCTACTCGTATGAGGCCGACGGCGTGGAGGTCGACAACGGCCAGCACGTCTTCCTCGGCTGCTGCACGGAGTACATCGCCCTGTTGGAGCGGCTGGGCGTGCGCGACGGCGTACACCTGCAGCGGCGCTTTCGCGTTCCCGTTATCGACAGCGTCAGGGGAGAATCGGTTCTGCAGAGCGCATCCTTGCCGCCGCCCGCGCACCTCATGCCTTCGCTGCTGCGCTTCAAGTCGCTCTCGGTGCGCGAGAAAGTGCTGGCGACGTATGCCTTCTCGCAAATGCGATCAACTGATCTCGCCAAGCATCCTGAGCTGGACGACATAACGTTTGAGCGCTGGCTTCTCGACCGCCGCCAGAGCCGTAACGCCATCGACAGCCTCTGGAACCTCATCGTGCAGCCCACTCTCAACGACCACGCATCGCGTGTCAGCGCGGCCCTTGCGCTCATGGTCTTCCAGGAGGGCTTCCTGCGTACGAGCGATGGCGCAAACGTCGGCTGGGCGAAGATGGGCCTATCCTCGCTCCTGGCGGGCGCCGCCCGTCAATACATCGAGTCCCGTGGCGGCGAAATCATGACGACGGTTGCCCTTTCCGGCCTGGAGACCGACGCGGACGGCATCTCGCGCGCGCTGACGACCGCCGGCGAGGTGACGGCCGACGCCTACGTCATAGCGTTGGCCCCGGGCGACGTGCCGGCAGTGCTCCCCGGCGCCGTCCGCGACGATCGCTTCTTCGGGCGCATCGGCGAGATCCGCGCGTCGCCCATCGTCAACGTCCACCTCTGGTACGAGCGGCCTGTCTGGAACCGGGCGTTCGCGGCCTTCCTGAACACGCCCGTACAGTGGGTCTTCAACAAGTCGAAGCTCTGGCGGCAGGATGGCCCGCAGTACCTCGACATCTCGCTCAGTGGGGCGCGCGAATGGATTGATGTTCCCGCCGCCGAGATCCGCGACCGTTTCGAGAAGGAGATCCAGCTGCTGACCGACTTCATGAATCGCACCCTGGAAGAAGCTCTGGAGTGTGCGATGGCGTTGCGCGAAGGCCTCGCTCGCTAGTCTTTTGGACCTAGCTGCGAGAAGGTTGGACCTAGCCGCGAAAAATCTCAGGGGATTCACGTAGTTGA
>CBDTZZ010000086.1:0-5180 GCA_965365035.1 uncultured bacterium
GACGAGGTCGGGGCGCACCCAGGTGACGGGGATGTATTTCGGGCGGCCGAAGTGCATGGAGCCCGGCTCCATCACATCGAACGGCGATTCGTCCGTGGCTAGGGCATCCAGGCGCTTCCTGAGCGAGGAGAGCGTGCGATCGTCGAAGCCGGTGCCGACGTTGGCAGCGTAAACGAGGCGGCCTTCGTCGTCGTACTGGCCGACGAGGAGTGCGCCGAACGTCTTCGCACGGCCGCCGGCGCCGCCGCTGAAGCCGCCGACGACGAAGTCATCCTCGAGCGTGGCCTTGACCTTGAGCCAGCTCTTGGAGCGGCGACCGGATTCGTATGTGCTATCGCGGCGCTTGGCAAGGACGCCCTCCAGGCCGTGCTCGACGGCGGCGCGATAGGCGGCCTCGCCGTCGGTCTCGAAGTGATCGAGGAGGCTGACGGAGGCGTCGGGCAGGAGGAGCTGAGCCAGCAACATCTTGCGGTCGCGGAGGCGGCCGGCGCGCAGGTCGTACCCGCCGGCCCAGAGCAAATCGAAGACGTAGTAGTAGACCGGCAGTTCGGCCTCCATGCGCTCGATCTCTGACTTCCGCGTCAGGCCGAGGCGCTGCTGGATCGCCTGGAATGAGGGCACGCCGCGCTCGTCGAGGGCGACGATCTCGCCGTCAAGGACCAGGCGCTCGGTCTGCCCGCGGAGCGACTCGACGATGGAAGGGTACTGCTTCGTCTGGTCGATGCCGCGGCGGGAGATCAAGCGCACCTTGTCTCCGTCAACGAAGGCGAGGGAGCGCACGCCGTCCATCTTCGGCTCGAAGTACCAGTCGGGCGAGGAGAAGGCGTTCTCGGTGAGGGTCGCCTGCATCGGGTCGATGGATTTGGGGAGGGCGGCTTTCTTCGCGCCCTCGATGTCAGCGGGGCCGACGATCAGGTGGTTTTGCGCGGGATCCGGCAGGCGGCCGGCTGTGAGATCGGCGATGGTGAGGCCGGAGATCACGGAGCGGTCTTCGAGTGTGACGTCACGCTCTGTGTCGTCGAAGCGGTCCCTGTGCTTAATCATCAGCCAGTCGGTCTTCGTCTTGACGAACGTCCACGAACCTTTGAGCTTGGCGCCGTGGAAGAAGACCGAGAGCTTGCCTTTCTCGATCCCCTCGCGCATCTGGCGCTCGGCCTCGCCGCGATCGTGGAAGAGAAGGCCGTGCTCGTCCGGGGAGTAGGTGCCGGCGTCCCAGACGATGACCGGGCCCGCGCCGTACTCGCCCTTGGGGATCACGCCCTCATAGCTGGCGTAGCTCATGGGGTGATCCTCGGTCATCACGGCGAGGCGCTTGTCCGCGGGGTCTAGAGAAGGGCCTCTGGGTACGGGGAACGACTTGAGGACGCCGTCGACCTCGAAGCGGACGTCGTAGTGGAGACGGCTGGCGTCGTGCTTCTGGACGATGAAGATCAGCCGCCCGTCGCCGGTGGCCGGCGGCTGCGGCGGCGGCTCTGAGGTAAGTTCGAAGTCGCGCTTTTTCTTGTAGTCTTCGAGCACGTGTCTATTATGGCCGCTGCGCGGTTCGGCGTGGCGCGATGTGGGTGCTCCGCTCGCCCTTCGAGAGCCTCAGGGTGAGCGGGTGAGGGACGTTGAGCCCCGGTATTAGCCGCTGGCAGCTTTCTTGCGACGCGCTGGGCGCTCTTCTTCGTCATCTTCGTCGTCACGAGTCTTCTTGGCGGCGGCGACGCTGGCCTTGAGCGCAGACATGAGGTCGGTGACTTTGGCGGGGCGAGCGACTTCCGGTGACGCGATCTCGATGCCTTCGAGCTTGGCGTCGATAATCTGCTGAAGTGCCGAACGGTACTCGTCTTCGAACTGCGTCGGGTCAAAGTCCTGTTCGAGGAGGTCGATGAGGGCGTGGGCCATCTTCATCTCGGCCTTCGTGAACTTCTGCTCCGGGATTTCGAACGGCACCTCACGAATCTCGTCTGGGTAGTAGAGCGTCTCGAGGACGAGGGAGCCATCCATCGTGCGCAGGGCGCAGAGCTGCTCCTTGTTGCGGACGGCGATCTTGGCGATGCCTGTGAGGTTTTTGTCCTCCAGGGCCTTCATTAGCAGCGCGTACGGCTTCACGCCCTTCTCGTCGGGCTCCAGGTAGTAGGTCTTCTGGTAGTAGATGGGGTCGATCTGGTCGGCCTTGACGAAAGCGGCGAGTTCCACGGTCTGCTTGCTCGGCAGCGGCAGCTTATCGAAGTCTTCCTCTTCCATGACGACGAACTCGTCCTTGGCGTACTCGAAGCCGCGCGCGACCTCGTTCCACTCGACTGCACGCTCGTGCTCGGGGCACCAACGAAGCTGCTTGAGCCGCACGCCGTCTTCCTTGTGCAGTTGGCGGAAGCTGATGTCCTTGTCTTCGGTGGCGGTGTAGAGCTTAACGGGAATGCTGACCATTCCGAAGCTGATGACGCCGTTCCAAATCGATCTAGGCATAACGGATCTCCTCGTGCTCAGCCGACCAGGCGATTGACCGAGCATTAGATATGTTACCGCAGGATTAGACGCACGAAAACAGGACGCGTTATATGAACTCCGCCGGAAGCGCTAGACACGAGTACGTCCGGTGTTATGTTGCGATCACATGGCTAAGAGCGGAAGACTCAAGACTTCGAAGCATTCACGGCTGCCCTGGCGCATCAACGAGATCGCCCCCGACTTCAAGCTGATCAACGCCTGGGCTCTCCCCGCCCGCGGAACTCTCGCCGAATTCGCCGATCTGCTCGAGATTTTCGCGAACCTCGATCCTTCGGCGGACGGTGGCTCGCGACCCTCCAGGGCACTGTTCGCCGTGCGTGAGTGGCTCGGACAGCGCTTGAACTGGGACGAGCAGGCCGAGGCACTACCGATTCCAGGGTGCACTGAGACCTCGCTGCGCGAGCGGTTGCCGGCCGATCTTGATGCAGAGCAGGCCGGCACGCTCGGCGGCACGAGCTTCAGCACAGTCTTCGAGACGCCGACCGAGTGGGCCGCCGAGATCTCGAACGGCACCGTGCACGCGATCATCCACCTCGGCTGGGTCAAGCGAAAGGGTGGCACCTACCGCGGACAGATGGGCATTTACGTCAAGCCGCGGGGCCGCCTCGGACCGATGTATATGTCGCTGATCGCGCCGTTTCGCCACTACATCGTCTATCCCGGTCTCATGCGCAGGATCGACCGCGCCTGGAAATCGCGCGCCCAGAACCGTATGGAGGAAACGCTATGATTGTCGGCGGAAGGAGCGCGATATGAAGCGGGACGAGGCGTGGGATATCCTCTGCGAGTACACGAAGGGCGAGCGGCTGCGCAAGCACGGTATAGCGGTGGAGGCGGCGATGCGCGCCTACGCCGGCAAGTACGGCGAGGACGAGGAGACCTGGGGCTGCGTTGGCCTGCTCCACGACTTCGACTTCGAGATGCACCCGACCGAGGACGAGCATCCGTCGAAGGGGGCGCCGATTCTGCGCGAGAAGGGCGTGCCGGAGGAGATCGTGCACGCGGTGCTGTGCCACGCCTCTTACCTTGAGAAGCTGGGCGTGAAGCGCGAGAACATGATGGACCGCGCGATCTTTGCGGTCGACGAGCTATCGGGATTCGTAGTTGCAGTGGCGCTGGTGCGGCCGAACAAGAGCATCCATGAGGTCAAGGTGAAGTCAGTCAAAAAGAAGCTGAAGGACAAAGGCTTCGCGCGGACCGTGCGCCGAGAGGACATCACGGGCGGCGCGGAGGTGCTGGGAGTGGAGCTGGACGAGCACATCCAGTTCGTGATCGACTCGCTAAAGCCTGTTGCGGACGAGCTGGGGATCGCGGGCCCGGATCAAGTAGATGGCGGTCAGGCGACCTAGGGCCAGTAGGCGGCCTTGACGGCGAGAACCGTCGAGGCGTAATCGGCGGTGCCTTCGTAGTAAACGCCGGCTTGGGTCGGCGAGAGGCCCTGGTAGTAGGCGGCGACGGCGTCATAGTGGTCACCGCCCGTCGCGTTGAGAAGGATGCGTAGGTAGCGCGCGCCAAGGCGAACGTTATCCCAGGCGCTCCCCCGCTCGTTTAAGTCGAAGCCGAAGATATCTTCCTCGAGCCAGATTGCGGTGCCGGGCAGAACCTGCATGATGCCGATGGCGCCTGCGTAGCTGATCGCCCCCTGGTTCCAGGCGCTTTCGACAGTAGCGACGGCCTTGACGAGGCCGGGATCGACGCCTTCGAGCCGGGCGATGTCGTCGATCATCGCCTCAAGGCTGGGGTCTCGGGGCCGGGGCGGAAAGACGAGTGTTGGAGTAGCGGGTTCCGGTTGAGCAGAGGGGATCGTCAACACCTGGCCGATGTAGATATAGTCCGCGTCGCTGATGTCGTTGGCGGCCTGCAGCGCGTCGGTATCGATACTGTGTTGCCAGGCGATGCCGCTGAGCGTGTCGCCCGACTGGACGACGTACCCGCCGCCACTGGAGCTGGGGCCCTGGCCGGGGATGTCGAGCTTCTGGCCGGGGTAGATGAGATTCGGGTTGTCGAGGCCGTTGTGGCTGGCGATCTCGTCCACGGTCTTGTCGTAGATGATCGAGATGTAGGAAAGCGTGTCGCCGGGCGAAACGGTGTGGACTGCGGCTGATACCGCCGAGACGAATACGAACGGCATCAGTAAGCCGAACAGCACGGGCAGTAGCAAGCGTCGCAATATCATGGGTAATACGCCTTCATCGGCGCACTAATTACGACGGCGGGGTGAGAGGAACGTTACTTCTGGCTGCTACTGGGGCAGTTCGTATTCGATGACCGCTACTGCTGCGCCGCCCGCCACGACCGTGATGGGAAGGGCGAGATCGACCTCGTCGATGAGGCAGACGGCCTCTTCGCCCTCTCGGCAGTAGTAGATCTCGCCCGTGGCGCTGAGGATGGCCTGGCCGCTGGCAGCATCGGCTCCGACCTGGAGTTCGACAGCAACATCGCTGACCTGGAACGTGAGGTCGTCCTCGTCCGGGTTGAAGGCGTCGGCGTTGGACGTCGCAAGCGTGAGATGGGACGCGATCAGGTCGTTGAGTTTGTAGCCTGCGGGAGCGCTGAGCCGCAACTCGACCGTGTCGGCGTCGGGACTAATCTCCTGGCCGGGCAGCGAGACTTTGATGGTGCGGCCCTGCGCGGTGCCGACAGCGACGCCGAGGTTGGTGAGCGCCAGAGTGGAGACATCGCCGGAG
>CBDTZZ010000087.1:0-5147 GCA_965365035.1 uncultured bacterium
AGCCCAGCGGCAGGCCCAACTCCACCTCGGGAATCGAGAACCACGTACTCTCGCCGGCGACACGCAGGTCGCAGCAGGCCGCGAAGACAAGGCCGCCGCCGATCGCCAGCCCCCGCACTGCGGCGATCGTCACCTGGCTAAGGTTCTCGATGTCGCCTGACGTGCGGCTACCGACGCCCGAGACATGGCGCACCTCAAGCTCGTTCGACGAGCCGGGGTCGCCCCACTCGCTAGTGTCGGCGCCGGCGGAGAAGACGTCCCCTTCGCCGCTGAAGATTACGACGCGCGTGTCAGTGTCGTCGCGCAGTTTGTGGCAGAGGTCCTGCAAGTCCGCATGCATCTGCCGGTTGATCGCGTTGCGCTTTTCGGGCCGGTTCAGGCGAACGGTGAGGAGCGCGCCGTCCCGGTCCAGCTTGAGCGTCTCGTAGTTCATGTCTGCCTCCGGCGCACAGTCTACAACGCTACGGCTCCGAGGGTGTCGTCGCGCCGTCGTCGATCGGGATCGAGCGCGTGAGACGCACCGCCGGCAGAAGCGCGATCGCGCCGCCGAGGATCGTGCCCACGCAGCCAACGAGGAGCGCCGCGCGCAGGCCGGCCAGTTCGCCGATGACGCCGCCGGCGAGCGAGCCAACAAGCATCGCCGCCAGGGCAGCCTGTCGCAACGTGGCGTTGACGCGACCGAGGAGACGTTCCGGTGTCACCGCCTGGCGGATCGTTACGTCGTTGATGTCGGCGGCGGTCCAAAAGCCGTCGCCCAGCTGCTGACCGATGAGGAACGCACCGGCGACGATCGAAGCGTCCTGTGCCAAGGGGATCAGCAGCATAAACGCGCCGAGCGTCATCCGGCCGAAGGCGATTGTCGGGCCGGCACCGATGCGGCGGGCGGAGCGCCCCGCGAACAGCGACCCGATCAGCGAGCTGACGCCACCGACAGCGAAGATTAGGCCCAGCACGGCCGGCTCGAAGCCCAACTCCTTGGTGACAAAGAGCATGTAGACTGCGCCGTAGACGCTGAACGAGAACGAGACCATCACCTCGCTGGCGCCGAGCACGCGCAGCACCGCATGCTGTCTGATCGCGCGCAGACCCTCTGAGATCTCAGCGCGGAGACCGGCGCGCTCCAGCGGCCGCTCGATCGGTTTCTCGGGCTTGCGGATGAAGAGCGTGAAGACAGAGGAGATGAGGAACGAGAAGGCGTCGACGAGCACGGCGATCGGCGCGGTCAGCGCTTGCACGAGCAGGCCAGCCACGGTGAAGCCGCCGATCTCGGCGACCGAGTTCGACGCCGCGACCTTGGAGTTGCCCTCCAGTAGCTGGTCGCCCGGCAACAGCGACGGCACGTAGGCGAAGTAGGCGACGTCGGAGAAGATCGTGAGCGCGCCCGTGCCGACCGCGACGAGATAGAGCTGGCCCATGGTCAGCGAGTCGAAGGCGTAAGCGAGCGGCACCGTCAGCAGCAGGACCGCACGGCCGACGTCTGTGGCGATGAGGATCGGCCGGCGGTGCAGCCGGTCGACCCAGACGCCGGCCAGGAAGCCGAACGCCAGTCCGGGCACGATGTAGGCCGCGGCGAGCAGCCCAACCTCGAGCGCGCTGGCGTCGAGGACGAGCACGGCGGCGAAGATCAGCGATGTGCGCCCGACCAGCGACCCGAAGATCGAGATCGTCTCGCCGACCCAGAGCTTCAGGAAGTCGTCGTTGGCCCAGATGCCGGTGCGCTTCATCGTGCCATCGGTCTGGCCTCGCCTAGCCCTGCCTCTTCAGTTTTCCGGTGCGCTTCGCCCAGCGCTCCGCCACCGCGAACACAAAGACGGAAAGCGGGATGAGCACAACGCCGAATAACGCGAGAATCGCCAGCGTGTCCGCCAGCTCGCTCACGCTCTCGCCGTCGATGATCGCGCCGCGGATGCCGTCAAGGAGGTACGTGGCGGGCGAGAAGTATGACAAGAACTGCAACCAGGCCGGCAGCACCTCGACGCTGTAGTAGACGCCGGAGATCAGCAGAATCACCGCCTGGGCCATGAACGACATCTGCGTGCCGCGCTCCGGATAGATCAGCGGCAGCACGCCGGCGAGGATGCCCAGCCCGGCGATGCTGACGCTACCGACGGCGATGACGGCGACCGCGGCCAACCAGTCGGCCTGGGAGAAGTCGACCGTGAAGAACGGCAGAGCGATGGCGAAGATCAGCGCCGTGCGCACTGTAGCGTGCAGCACGCCGAAGACGGCCATGCCGACGAGGTGCACCCAACGAGGGACCGGCGCCATCAACGTATGCTCAATCGTCCCCTCCCAGCGCTCCCAGGTGACGACCAGGCTGATGTCGTCGAGGACAGCCGATAGGTAGGCCCAGACGAGCGTGCCCAGGAGGAGAAAGAGCACGAGATCGTTCGCGCCGCCGGCGCCGGCGATCCCGGCCGCCTCCACCTCCCTGGCGATGAAGGTGATCGCCAGCGTGTTGACCACGCCGTAGACCAGCCACACCAGCTCCCACGCCCAATAGCGCTTCCAGAGATTTGTCTGCCGCTCCACGAACGCCCAGGCCAGGACTATCGGCCCGGTCGAGCGCGGGGCGGCCATTGGCTTCGAGATGCTAGACATGTGCCGCTACCTCCTCCGCCGGCTCTTCGTCCTCTTCCAGGTCACGGCCGGTTAGCTCCATGAAGACGTCTTCCATGTTGATCTGCTCCACCGGTCGGCCGCGCGCCACTCGCTCTCGCAGCTCCAGCGGTGTGCCGCTGGAGACGATGCGTCCGCCGGCGATGAACGAGATGCGGTCGCAGAGGACCTCCGCTTCTTCCATGTCGTGCGTTGTCAGGAGGATCGTCACGTCGTGCTCACGCTGGACCTCGCGGATGAAGCTTTGGACCTCGCGCCGCGAGCGCGGGTCGAGGCCGGTCGTCGGCTCGTCCAGCAGCATCATGACCGGCGAAGTGAGGAACGAACGCGCGACGGCCACCTTCTGCTGCTGGCCGCGAGAGAGGTGGCTCATCGGCTCGCTCGCCATCTCCTCCTTGAAGCCGAGGCGTCGCAGCACCTCCGGCACCAGCACCCGGATCTCGTCGGGCGAGAGACCGTAGATGCGCCCGAAGAAGAGCAGATTCTCGTACGACGACATGTTGCGGAAGAACGACGGGTCCGCCGAAACGCGGTTGATCAGAGCGCGCACGGAGCCCGATGCGCTGACGACGTCGTGGCCGAAGATCTCGACGCTGCCGCTGTCGGGCAAGAGCAGCGTGCTGAGAACGCGCACCAGCGTAGACTTGCCGGAGCCGTTGGCGCCGATGAGGCCGAAGATCTCGCCACGCTGCACCTCGAACGAGACATCCCGCAGCACCTGAGTCACCGGGGGCTGGCTCGTGGTCACCGGCAGGCACCACGAAACGAGCTTGCGGTAGTCGAAACCGCCGCCGAAGTATTTGCTTACGTTGGTCACCTTTAGTGCTTGCTGTTCCATCTCAGCCTCCCTGCTGGTCTCCGTGCCGTTCGGTTCGAATGATCGGCTCATGGCTTGCCTCCGCCGTGTCAGTAGTGCTCGCTGCTTGAATTAGGCCGGCTTTGGGCACAAGAAAAAACCCACTACGCCGGTGCGGTAGTGGGTCGAGAATCGTGATCCGCTCAGGCTAAATTAGGTGGATGCCTCCGAGCTGAACGCACTCGTCCCACGTACGCATACGCGATCGCGCAGCGCGATCGGCGCGCCGTGCGAATCGCCGAAAATGGCGGTGTTCACGTGCATCTAAACGAGTGCTCCTTTCATGGATTCCAGCGCAGCGTAACAGCGGCGCTAAAGGCTGTCAACGGATGCCCGGCGCGGTGTTACTGCGTATAGCGCATGCCGGTCGATCGCTCCCAGTCATCGCTCGTAGGCGGGAGCACCGCTACACTGGAAGTACCCCCTTATGACTATCCGAAGCGATATCCGTAACGTGGCCATCGTCGCGCACGTGGACCACGGCAAGACGACGCTGGTCGACGCCATGCTCTGGCAGACCGGCGCCTTTCGCGCTAACCAGAAGGTGGCCGAGCGCGTGCTCGACTCTGGCGAGCTGGAGCGTGAGAAGGGGATTACGATCCTCGCCAAGAACACGGCCGTCCAGTACGGCGACGTAAAGATAAACATCGTGGACACGCCGGGCCACGCCGACTTCGGCGGCGAGGTGGAGCGCGGTCTGACGATGGTCGACGGCGTGCTGCTGCTCGTCGACGCCAGCGAGGGACCGTTACCGCAGACACGCTTCGTCCTGCGCAAGACGCTCGAACGCAACCTGCCGGTGATCCTGGTGATCAACAAGATCGACCGCCCGGACGCGCGCATCAAGCAGGTGCTGGACGACGTCTACGAGCTTTTCCTCGACCTCGACGCCCGCGACGACCAGATCGACTTCCCCATCGTCTACGCCAACGCCCGCGAAGGCCGCGCCGGCCTCGACCCGGAGGCGCTGACCGACGACCTGAAGCCGCTGTTCGACCTGATTCTTTCGCACATCCCGGCGCCCTCTTACGAGGAAGGCCACCCGCTGCAAGCGTTGGTCACAAACCTGGACGCCTCGCCATACGTCGGTCGCCTGGCGCTCTGCCGCATCTGGAACGGCTCGGTGGAACGCGGGCAGACCGTTGCCTGGTGCCGCACCGACGGCAGCATCGAGCCGGCGAAGATCACGGAACTCTACATCACTGAGGCGCTGGAGCGAGTCAGCGCGGAGGAAGCGCATGCAGGCGACATCATCGCCGTTGCTGGCATCCCGGAGGTGACGATCGGGGAGACGCTGGCTAACCCCATCGATCCGCGGCCGCTGCCGGTGATCAAGGTGGACGAGCCGAGCCTCTCGATGACGATCGGCATCAACACGTCGCCGCTGGCGGGTCTTGACGGCTCCCAGATGACTTCGCGCCTACTCAAGGCCCGGCTGGACCAAGAACTGATCGGCAACGTGGCGATCCGCGTCAAATCGCTCGACCGGCCGGACGTTTGGGAAGTGCAGGGCCGGGGCGAGCTGCAGCTGGCGGTGCTGGTGGAGACGATGCGCCGCGAAGGATTCGAGCTGACCGTCGGCAAGCCGCAGGTTGTGACGAGAGAGATCGACGGCAAGGTGCACGAGCCGGTCGAGCGGGTCGGAGCGGCGCATGTGCTTGCGGCCTCTGCT
>CBDTZZ010000088.1:0-5032 GCA_965365035.1 uncultured bacterium
GGGCGCCGGCGACGGGAGCGTGGTCCGCGGCCGCTCCATTGCCGACGATTCGGGATCACCTCGGTGCAGCGGCCGTCGATGGCATCATCTACGCCGTTGGCGGGCGGGTCGAGGTCGACTTCGGACTGAACCTGGCTGCGAACGAGGCGTACGACCCGTCGACCGATGTGTGGACTGCCCTGCCGCCGCTGCCGACCACGCGCAGCGGCCTGGCCGTCGCCGCGCTCAACGGCGCCGTCTACGTGATGGGCGGTGAGGGCCTCGAAGGCACGTTCGATACGAACGAAGCGTACGACGTGGCGTCCGGTGTCTGGTTGGTAATGCCCTCCCTGCCGACGGCTCGCCACGGCATGGGCGCGGCCGTCGTCGGCGATGTGATCTATGTGCCTGCGGGCGGCCCCGTGCCGTTGTTGTCGGTAACCGGCGCAAATGAAGCGCTGGGCGTAGACGCTCCTTAGGCACGCTCTCGCCTGCGCTTGTGACCGTAGTCACTTCACGAGGTCCGTCAAACGGTGCTATGATGGCCGTGCAAACCCCCACCGGGGGGGTATGGGTGACAGGAGAGAGTATATGCAATCAGAGAAGCAACAGGACGTGCTCAAGCGGCTGGCCTTCATTGAAGGGCACCTGCAGGGCGTGCGACGGATGATAGAGGAAGACAAGTACTGCGTCGACGTGCTCAAGCAGACGTTCGCCGTTCGCCGCGCCATCGAAAAGATGGAGCAGTTGATGCTCGACGGCCACCTCCACAACTGCGTCGTCGAGGGCATCAAGGATGGCCGCGACGACCAGGTAATCGACGAACTGCTCGACCTCTACGAGCTGGCGAACCGCTAAGAGGGAGATCATGACAACTCATACCCACGACCCCGTTCCGGAGACCGAAGGCGCCACCATCACCTGGTGGGCGCATCTATACGACGCCTGCACCTGGGCGGTGACGCTTGGCTCGATGTCGGGCGTTCGCAAGTCGACGGTGAAGGCCGCGCGCCTGAAGGCCGGCGATGCAGTGCTCGACGTCGGCTGCGGCACCGGTGACCTGACGCTGCGGGCTGCCCGACGGGTGGGCGCGGAAGGCCGCGCTGCCGGAATCGACGCCTCCCCAGACATGATCAAGATCGCCCGGCGCAAGGCGGCGAAGAAGGGCCGCGACGTCGACTTCCAGATTGCGCCGATAGAGGACCTGCCGTTCGCCGACGGCGAATTCGACGCCGCTCTCAGCAGCTTCATGATCCACCACCTGCCGGACGACCTCAAACTGCGCGGTCTGGTAGAGGTGAGACGCGTGCTCAAGCCTGGCGGCAGGCTCGTCGTCGTCGACCTCAAGCCCGGCGGTGGCTTCGTCGGCTTCCTCTCGCACCTGATCGGCCACCGCCTGCCGGACGACTACGCCGAACAGCTGCGCTCGATCATCAGCGAGGCTGGCTTCGAGGGCGTCGAGGTGCTGGACGTGAAGAGCCCCCTGGCGATCTTCATCCGCGCGGAAGTGTAAACAGGGATGGCGGAAGCGACCACCGATCGCAAAGAAATCTCGATCCCCGTTGCGGGGATGACCTGCGCCGCCTGCGTGCGCAAAGTCGAAAAGACGCTCAACGACCTGCCCGGCGTCGACGCGGCGACTGTAAACCTCAGCGCCGGCAAGGCGGGCATCGTCTACGACCCGTCCGTCTGCGACGTGCCGGCGATGGTCGAGCGCGTCGAGGAGATCGGCTACGACGTGCCGGCCGCGAAGATCAGCCTGCTCGTGCTCGGCATGACTGCCGGCCACTGCGAGACCGTCATCGGGCCCGCGGTGCGTCGCCTGCCCGGAATTCGTGACGTTGCCTTCAACTTCGCGACAGACACGGTGACGGTCGACTTCCTCGACTCCACCGTCTCCGGCGCGGAGATAAAGAAGACGATTCGCGCCCTCGGCTATGAGGTGGAAGACCGCGGCGAGGGCGAAGAAGGCATCGACCGCGAGCGAAAGCTGCGGCAGGAGGAGCTCAAGCGCCAGACGCGGGCCATGCTCATCGCCTGGCCGCTCGGGCTGCTCGTCATGCTCTTCACGTTCTCGAAGTTCGCGCCGCTGGACAGCTTCATGCCGGAGTGGCTGAGCAATAAGTATCTGCTCTTCGCGCTGACGACGCCGCTGGTGTTTGGTCCGGGCCGCCAGTTCTTCGTCCACTCCTGGAACGGCCTGCGCCGGGGCGTCACCGACATGAACCTGCTGTACGCCACGGGCATCGGCGCGGCTTACGGCATCGCCGTCATCAACACGTTCTTCCCTGAGGCCGGCTTTGGCGGCGAAAACGCCATCTACTTCGAGGCAGCCGCGCTCCTCATCGCTTTCATCGTGCTCGGCCGCTATCTCGAGGCGCTCACCCGCGGCCGCACGTCCGAAGCGATCCGCAAGTTGATGAAGCTGCAGCCGCGCCGGGCCACCGTCGTTCGCGGCGGCGAGGAGATCGAGATCCCGGCGGACGAGGTCGAGGTGGGCGACATGGTTGCGGTCAAACCGGGCGACGCGATTCCGGTCGACGGCGTTGTCGTCTCCGGCTATTCGGCAGTGGACGAGTCCGTCATCACCGGCGAGAGCATTCCCGTGGAGAAGCGCGAGGGCGACAACGTGATCGCCGGCGCGATCAACAAGACGGGCGCTTTCCGCTTCGAGGCGGGCCGCGTCGGCGCGGACACCGCGATCGCCCAGATCATCCGCCTCGTGGAGGAAGCGCAGACGACGAAGGCGCCGATCCAGGCGCTGGCCGACCGCGTCGCCGGCAACTTCATCCTTGCCGTGCACGCGCTGGCGCTTGGGGTCTTCCTCTTCTGGTTCTTCGCCGGCTATGAACTCTTTTTCGACGAGGCCACACGCCTCGTCCTGACGCCGTACGACCTGGGCGAACTGGAAGTGTTCGGATTCGCGCTTCTGATCTCGGTCACCGTTCTTATCATCTCCTGCCCCTGCGCCGTCGGTCTGGCGACGCCGGCGGCGATGATGGCCGGCACCGGCAAGGGCGCTGAGTTCGGCATCCTCTTCAAGGGCGCAGACGCCGTCGAGGCCACCTCACGCGTCCGCACCGTCGTTCTCGACAAGACCGGCACGCTGACGAAGGGCGAGCCGTCGGTCACCGACGTCACCTCCGACGAAGTGCTCACTCTCGCCGCCTCCGTCGAACGCGACTCCGAGCATCCGCTGGGCGATGCGATCGTCGAGGGCGCCCGCGAGCGTGGTCTCTCCGTACCGGAGCCAGAGGGGTTCGACTCGATCCCCGGCCACGGCGTCGAGGCGACTGTGGACGGCGCTCGGGTCCTCCTCGGAAACCGGCGCTTGATGGCCGACCGCGGCGTGGACATCGAGGCCATGTTGGCGGAGGTCGAGCGCCTCGAGACTGAAGGCAAGACTGTGATGTTCGTCGCCCGAGATGGCGCTGCGGTCGGCATCGTCGCCGTCGCGGATACCCTGAAGGAGACATCGGAGCGCGCGGTGCGCGAGCTGAAGGCGCTGGGCATGGAGGTCGCCATGATCACCGGCGACAACAAGCGCACCGCTGACGC
Organism: uncultured bacterium; assembly: GCA_965365035.1. Classification (GTDB taxonomy): domain Bacteria; phylum Chloroflexota; class Dehalococcoidia; order SM23-28-2; family RBG-16-64-32; genus CF-162. The sequence goes on from CBDTZZ010000088.1 coordinate 3,538, forward strand.
CATCGGCCGCGCTCTGGGGATCGACCGCGTCCTCGCCGAAGTGCTGCCGGGCGACAAGGCGGCCGAGGTCAAGAAGCTGCAGGAGTCCGGCCAGGTCGTGGCCATGGTCGGCGACGGTGTCAACGACGCGCCGGCGCTGGCTCAGGCCGACGTCGGCATCGCGCTCGGCGGCGGCACGGACGTTGCTCGCGAGACTGGCAGCGTAATCCTCATCCGCGACGATATTCTCGACGTGGTCGCCGCGATCCAGATCTCGCGGCAGACGATGCGGGTGGTGCGCCAGAACCTGGGCTGGGCGTTCGGCTACAACGCGGCCATGCTGCCTCTGGCCGCCGGCATCCTCTACCCGTGGGTGACGCAGATCGTGAGCCCGGAGCTGGCCGCGCTACTCATGGCCATGAGCAGCTTCTCCGTGACGATGAACACGCTGCGCATGCGCAGCTACACGCCGCCGATCAGGCGCGGACCACCGTCGGCGCCGGCCGAACGTGAAGCGGTCGCGGAGCAGGCGATCGAGGCGACAGGATGAGGATCACCGACGACAACGTGAACTCGGTTTCGGTCGTCATCTACACGACTGGCGCATCGCTCGCCGCGGTTGCCATCTTCGGCCTGGCGACTGCGGCCGACTACGATTGGGTGTCGCGCATTGGCGGCGCGGGATGGGTCTTCCTGCTGACGATGATCATCCTCATGCCGATCGTGCCTTCGCTGTTGCGGGAGCAGGTCGGCAAAGACGCGTCAGAGGCCAGCGTTTCAGATGAGCCTGTCCCAACAGAGCTAGTCAAAGATCCCGTCTGCGGCATGGAGATCGACGCCGCCTCAGCCGCGGGCTCCTCAGAGAACGAAGGGCAGACGCACTACTTCTGCAACCTCAACTGCAAGGAGTCGTTCGACGCTGAGCCGGAGAAGTACGCAACGAACTGAGCCTCGCGATGCGCCTGATCTACGAGACACACTCGACCTCGACTGACAACGAGATCGGCGTCGCCTCCGGGCACAACGACCCGGATCTTTCCGCCACCGGGGAGCGCCAGGCGTTCGAGCTTGGGGAGCGCCGAGCCGCTGATCAGATGGCGGCTGTCTACTGCTCCGATCTGATCCGCGCCCAACGAACGGCAGAGATTGCCTTTGGCGGCCGCGGCCTACCGATAGTCGCCGACGGACGTCTTCGAGAGTGCAACTTTGGCACGATGAACGGGCACTCTGCCGATGAGGTGGCCACGATGCGAGCGAGGTACACGAGCGAGCCGTTCCCGGGCGGCGAGAGCTACGCAGATGTTGTACGCAGAGTGAGGCCATTCCTGGACGACGCGTCCAGTCGGCACGGTGATGAGACGGTGCTCGTCATCGCCCACGGTGCGCCACACCACGCCTTCGAGCACCTGCTCAACGGCCGTGACCTGGCCGAAGTCGTGACGGGAGACTGGGAGTGGCAACCTGGCTGGGTGTACGAAGTGCCCGCAGGCCGCCACTGATCACCGCATTCGTATAG
>CBDTZZ010000089.1:0-4958 GCA_965365035.1 uncultured bacterium
ACCGCCGCGGCGAGATTGGCGAGGCGTTGGCCGCTAGCGGCGAAGTCCGCACCATCGAAGAGGTCACCTACCGCTACCCCGCGGCGATCCCCAACGACCCCCTCTGGATCAACCAGTGGAACCTGCGCCTGATCTCCGTCGACGCCGCCTGGGACACGACACAGGGGGAAGGCGTGGTCGTCGCGGTCATCGATACCGGCGTCGCGTATGAGGACTTCGGCGACTTCCAACTAGCGCCGGACCTCTCCGGGACGTCGTTCGTGGATCCCTATGACTTCTTCGACGACGACCCGCACGCGAACGACGACAACGGCCACGGCTCGCACATCGCCGGCACGATCGCCCAAACAACTAACAACTCTTACGGCGTCGCCGGAATCGCCTATGAGGCGTCGATCATGCCCGTCAAGGTCTGCGGCCAACAGCTGATCGAGTACAGGTGCCCGTCCACTGCCATCGCCGACGGCATTCGCTGGGCAGCAGAGCACGGCGCAGAGGTGATCAACATCAGCCTCAGCGGCACCGGTGGCCTTTCACAGGCCGAAAGCGAGTCCCTGGACTTCGCTGCCGACACAGGCGCCGTCGTCATCGCCGCTGCAGGAAACGGCGGCGCTGACAGGATCTGTGACGGCGAATCCAGCCTCGGTAACCCGGCGGCCGACCCCAGCGTGATCGCCGTCTCCGCCAGCGGCTTCTTCGGTTCGCTGGCCTATTATTCGAACTACGGCGTCGGCGGACACAGCACGAACGTCGATGTCATCGCGCCCGGCGGCAATCCACCGATCACGAACCTGCCAGCCTGCGACGTCGCCAACGAGGGTCCGACCAGCGTCGTCGCGCAGGAAACGTACAGCTTCCGCTGCAATGGTGGGTCGGTCGACTTCCAATCGTTCGCCTTCTGTGGGTTTTCGGGTACGTCCATGGCCGCCGCCCACGTCTCAGGCGTCGCCGCGCTCATTCGGTCTGCCTACCCCGACCTCAACCACACGCAGGTGAGGACGCTGATCCAGTGCAGCGCCACCGATGTCCACACCCCCGGCGTTGACCTCGAGACCGGCTACGGCCTCGTCCAGGCCGAGGCCGCCGTCCGCGACTCTGACGGCGACGCGATACCGGACTGCATCGATAGCGAGCCTTTCACGCCAACGCCCAGCGCTGCACCAACGGCAACGCCGGTTCCGGTGCCGAGCGACTGCCTCCCAGCGCCGACGCTATCGCCATCGCCCACGCCAACGCCAACCGCACCGCCCACGCCAACGCCAACGCCTTCAGCAGGCCCGACGGCAACCGTAACGGCAACGCCTCCGCCGAGTGTGACGGCTATGGATACCAATACGCCAACACCCACGCCGACGCCCACGTCTAGCGCGACGCCGACGACATCACCAACCGCGACCGCGACGATCGCTCCCACGCCGTTGCCCATCTTCTGCGGCGACGTCGACTGTAACGGCACGGTGGACGCCCACGACGCGCTGGGCATAATCCTCGTTCTGGCCTTGGTTGAGCCCGCAGCGGACTGCATCAGCGAGGGCTCAGTCAACTGCGACGGCGTCCTCGATATCAACGATGCGCTCGACATCTTGCGTTATGCCGGCGGCTTACCCCTCGACCTGCCGGCGGGCTGCAGCGGCATCGGCTAGCCCCGCGTTCTCCACAAGCGGATGACGTTCGTCCCTTGTGGGACAATGAGGCCGGCGATAGGTTGGGTTCACACGACCGAAGGAGGCCGACGATGAAGAACGGCGCCGCTGCCGAGACGGCAACCACCACAACACCAAAGATCATCCGCGAGCCGCAGGTCTACCTTGTCGGCCGCCAGGACGTCGACCGCAACGAGATCGACCGTTTCCTCGGCGATCACGACATGAGTTGGGAGACCGATACCGAAGTCGGCGGCGAACAGCTGATCGAAGCCGGCGGCCGCCTCTGCTACGTCTCGTACGGCAAGGGCCGCAAGACGAACGAGGAGTACATCGGCAACATCATCGGCCGCAAGCACGGCTCCGTCCTGGAGCACGCCGCCTGGAACTTCATCATCTCGGGCGTCTCGCGCACCTTCACCCACGAGCTGATCCGCCACCGCGCCGGCTGGGCCTACTCGCAGCTCTCGCAGCGCTACGTCGACGAGTCCGATGCCAGTTATGTCGAGCCGACGATCATCGCCGAAGACCCGGAGCTGCACGAGACCTGGCAGCGGGCGATCGAGACCGCTCACGCCGCGTACCTCGAGCTGGTCGGCGCACTCTCGGCGAAGCTTGAGGCCGCCGGCGTCAAGGGCACGAGCCGCCGCAAGATGGCCCGCGAGGCCGCGCGCTCCGTCCTTCCCAACGCCACCGAGACGATGATCTTCTGCACCGTCAACGCCCGCGCACTGCGCCACTTCATCGAGCTGCGCGGCTCGGAGGGCGCCGAGGCCGAGATCCGCCGCGTCGCCGTCCAGTTCTTGCGCCTCATGCAGCAGGAAGCCCCGAGCGTCTTCGGCGACTACGAGATCCTCACGCTGGAGAACGGCACCGAGGTCACAAGCACCCCCAACGAGAAGGTGTGAGCCTTGATCCACTCCGGCCGCTGACCTAACATCGGGCCCGATATGGCACACGGTCACTCCAGCCGCTTTCACACCGTCGGTGACGGCAGCGGCATCGAGCACAGCGAGCACTTCACGCGAGAAGAGATCGCCCTCGCCCTGCGCAACCGCGGCATGCCACTGGAAGGCCTCCGCTACCCGATCACGCCGTCCGGCATGCACTTCCTCCTCGTCCACTTCGACATCCCGCACATCGACGCCGAGAGCTACAGCCTGCACGTCGGCGGCCTGGTCGAGCGCGAGGTCAGCCTCTCGCTCGACGAGATCAAGGCTCGGCCTGCCGTCACGATCCCCGTCACGATGGAGTGCGCCGGAAACGGACGCGCCCTGATGGCGCCGCGCCCGATCAGCCAGCCCTGGATGGGAGAAGCGATCGGCACCGCCGAGTGGACGGGCACACCGCTCGCCGCGATCCTCGATGAGGCCGGCCTGCGCTCCGAGAGCACTGAGATCGTCTTCACCGGCGCAGACCGCGGCCTTCAGGAAGACGTCGTGCATCTCTACCAGCGCAGCCTCACCGTGTCCGAAGCAACTCGCGAAGAGGTGCTGCTCGCCTACGCCATGAACGGCCAACCACTGGAGCCGCAGCACGGCTTCCCCCTGCGACTGATCGTCCCCGGCTGGTACGGCATGACGAGCGTCAAGTGGCTCACTTCGATCGAGGCGATCGACCACGAGTTCGCCGGCTTCCAGCAGGCAGAGGCCTACCGCTACCAGACGGAATCAGGCGAGCCGGGCGAGCCGGTTTCCCTCATCCAACCGCGCGCTCTGATGGCGCCGCCCGGCATACCGGACTTCCTCACGCGCACGCGCCTTCTTGAAGCCGGCCGCGTGACGCTCAGCGGACGAGCCTGGGCCGGCCGTGATCAGGTCACCGGCGTCGAGGTCAGCACCGATGGCGGCGCAACGTGGTCCGAAGCTGTGCTTGAAGCGCCGCTCGGCCTGTTTGCCTGGCGCGGTTGGTCGTACGAATGGGACGCGCAGTCCGGCTCGTACGAACTCTCCGTCCGCGCCACCTGCGCTACGGGCGCCCGGCAGCCGGACGAGCTGTGGAACCGGCAGGGGATGGGCAACAACGCCTGTCAGCGCATCGCCGTGGTCGTCGAAGAGACGCTGGCGTAGCCCATTCAGCCGACGATTTCGACGGAGTCGCCGCGGCGCACGGTGCCGCCCTGCTCAACCGCTGCGTAGACGCCGACGTTCGCGCTGTTGTGCTCGGCTGCCGTCGTTAGCACCGTCGGGTCCTGCGGCAGGTCGTCCTGCGCGCGCGTCGTCACCACGCAGCGCACGGTCGGCATCATCACCTTGATCCGCACCTCGTCGCCGATCGCGATCACCTTACCGGGCCAGTCGTTCTCCAGGAACCCACTGGCGTCCTCCGTGTCCACGATCATGTTCGGGCGAAAGCGCCGCGGGTCGAACATCGTGCCGGGGCTAAGCTCACGCAGCTTCGTCAGCGTCGCCGTCGTCAGCAGGTGAAGCGAGCCAAGATCGAAAAAGCGGTTGACCACCGGGAAATCGATCGTCGCATCGTCCTCGCTCTCGGGGACCTGACCCAGCTTCGGCGACTCCAGCGTCAACGGCGCCGGCGCCTCGGTGATCAGTCGCGCCTCAAAGCCCAGGAGCGCTGAGAGCCGCGCGTCCGCCTCCGCGTCGGAGGTCATCATTCGCTCGCCGTCCGGCAGCGTCATCTCAGCGGCGATGGGCGACTCGCCGTTCGGCTCTTCGAGATAGCGGGCGCGCGAGCTGAACAGCGGGCCCCACTTGCGCGCGACCTTGCCGGTGCCGATGCGATTGTCACCGTCGATCAGCGCCCAATCGCGGTCGCCGGCGAAACCGCCGGCGGTGACGAGGGCGCGGTTCAGCTGCTCGCCCATCATCGCCTTCACGGGAAAGCGCCAGAGCGCGGAGACAGTACCGATACGAGTCACGCGGCGCATTGTACCAGCGACGGGCGCAGTCGCGCGTGGATTGACGCGCGGCAAGCCGATATGATTGCCCCGTGACAGCCGAAATCATCGACGGTAAAGCGATCGCGGCGCAGATCCGGACCGAGGTCGCCGAGCGTTCCAGGCTTCTGCGCGAGAATCACGGCGTTACGCCCGGTCTCGCGCTCGTCCTCGCCGGCGATAACGCCTCTTCGCTCTCCTACGTGCGATCGAAGGGCACGACAGCGGAGGAGGCGGGCCTCCTCTCAGAGATGATCCACCTGCCGGAGGACACGCCGGAGGACGAGATCATCGCCCGCGTTGCCGCGCTCAACGCCGACGCGCGCTTTCACGGCATCCTGGTCCAGCTGCCGCTGCCGAAGCAGATGCGCGAGGACGCCGTTATCGCCGCCATCAACCCGGCCAAGGACGCCGATGGT
>CBDTZZ010000090.1:0-4949 GCA_965365035.1 uncultured bacterium
GAACGGCCTGGCGATGACCTGCAGGCCGATCGGCAGCCGCGCCCCGTCGTCGGCCGTCGTGAACCCGCAAGGGACGGAGATGCCCGGCAGACCGGCGATGCTGACCGGGATCGTCAGGATGTCGTTGAGGTACATCCGCAGCGGGTCGTCGGTCTTCTCGCCGATCTTGAACGCCGCCGTCGGTGTCACCGGCGCCACCAGCACGTCGTGCTTCTCGAACGCGGCGTCGAACTCGCGCCGGATCAGCGTTCGCACCTTCTGTGCCTTGACGTAGTAGGCGTCGTAGTAGCCGGTGGAGAGTGCGTACGTGCCGATCATGATGCGCCGCTTCACTTCCTCGCCGAAGCCGTGCTGCCGCGTGCCCTCCATGTCCGCCCACATCGATCCGCCCTCGTCGTACGAGAACCCGTACTTCACGCCGTCGTAGCGTGCCAGGTTCGCCGACGCCTCCGACGGCGCGATGATGTAGTAGACCGAGAGCGCGTGTCCGGTGGAGGGCAGCGAGACGTCTGTGTCGATCTCCGCGCCGAGGCCTTCCAGCTGTGCGAGTGCCTTCTCCACGGCAACACGCACGTCGCTGTCCATGCCCTCGACGAAGTACTCACGAGGTACGCCGACGCGCAGACCCTTGACGCCATCGCCGATCGTAGCGTTGTAGTCCGGCACTTCGATCGGCACCGAGGTCGAGTCGCGCTGGTCCTGGCCGGCGATCGCCTGCAGCACCGTCGCGGCGTCGCGGACGGAGCGGGTGAGCGTCCCGATCTGGTCGAGCGATGAGCCGAAGGCGATGAGGCCGTAGCGTGAAACGCGTCCGTAGGTCGGCTTGAGGCCGACGACGCCGCTCAGCGCCCCGGGCTGGCGTACTGAGCCGCCCGTGTCGGAGCCTAGCGCCCAGTAGGCCATGCTGGAGGCGACGGCCGCCGCCGACCCGGCCGAGGAGCCGCCAGGCACGCGGTCGAGCGCCCAGGGGTTGTGTGTCGCGCCGTAGGCAGAGTTTTCGCCGGACGAGCCCATCGCAAACTCGTCCATGTTCGTCTTGCCGACCATCACGAAGCCGGCTTCGTTGAGCAGTGTGATCACGTTCGCGTCATAAACCGGCACGAACGGCTCCAGGATGCGCGATCCCGCCGTGGTGCGGACGCCCTTGGTGACGATGGCGTCCTTGATCCCCGCTGGGATTCCCGTCAACGGGTTCGCGTCGCCGTCCGCGATTCTCTGATCGGCGCGCGCGGCCTGCGCCAGCGCCTGCTCTTCCGATTCTGTGATGAAGGCGTTGACCTGCTCATTCACGGCGCGTATGCGCTCGAACGTGGCCTGTGTCAGCTCGACGGAGGATACTTTGCCCTGGCGCAGAAGATCGGCCGCCTCGTGCATCGTTAGGCGCAGGACGTCGTCGGTCATCGCTACTCTTCCAGAACGGCACGCACGCGGAAGTAGCCGTTCTCCTGGACCGGCGCGTTGGCGAGAACGTCGGCGTGGTCTGTGCATGGCATCGTCTCGTCGGCGCGCAGCACGTTGTGCAGGTCAAGGGCGTACGCAGTCGGCGGGACGCCGTCCGTGTCGACCTGCTTTAGCTCCTCAAAGTAGTCGATGATCGACGAAAGCTGGCCGCTAAAGCGCTCGACATCTTCATCGCTGATCCCGAGGCGGGCCAGAAGGGCGATATGGCGTACTTCGTCCGGCGTCAGTGACATGGCTCCACGATTATCGGTCGGGCGTGCCGCCAGTCGCAAGCTGCACGCTCGGCTGGCCGCTCACTCGTCCATCCTGCTACGCTGAATCGGTATGCCGAAGGGAACGCCGGCGGAGACGACGGACAAGCGCGCGATCCGTGGCCACGCCAGCCAGATTTGGACGCCGGGGCTAGAGCGCCGCTTCACCCTGATGCGCCGTCACGTGCAGCTGGAAGGGAAGCGCATTCTGGACGCCGGCTGTGGCGTTGGCGCGTTCGTCCAACACCTGCGGGAGTTTACGCCGGACGTGCAGGGCTTCGACATCGAGCGGGAGAGTGTCCTGCGCGGCATCGAGGAGGTGCCGGGCCTGAGCGTGGCCGTGGCGGAGCACCTGCCGTACCGAGACGGCGCGTTTGACGTCATCCTCATGCACGAGGTGCTCGAGCACGTAGACGATGACCTCGAATCGCTGCGCGAAATGCGCAGAGTGCTTGCGCCCGGCGGCCAGCTGGTTGTCTTCTGTCCGAATCGGCTCTACCCGTTGGAAACGCACGGCATATTCATCGGCAAGAATTATCTCTTCGGAAACTGGCCGCTCGTGAACTACTTGCCGGACTTCCTGCGCAACCGCCTCGTGCCGCACGCCCGGACCTACACGAAGGGCAAGCTGAGCCGTATCTACCGCAAGGCTGGCCTCCGGGCGCAGGTACATTCGTTCGTTTACCCGGGATTTGACCACATAATGGCGCGGCGTAGGTACGTGGGGCGTGCGCTGCGCTGGCTACTTTATCCGCTTGAACGTAGCGGACTGCGAATCTTTGGCATCTCTCACTTCGTTGTACTAGTACGTAAATAGCCCACACGAAGAGTCAGACAGGACAAGAATTGGCCAAAATATACCGCGTCCGCCGCAAACGGGCACGACAGGTGACGGTCCGGCGCGGCCGTACCTTCCGCTCCCGCCTGACGTCGTTCATGACGTTGATGCTCTTCGTGGGCGTGCTCGGGATCCTCGCCATCGGCGTTGCGAGCTTCTTCGTCTACCAGGGCTACGCCAACGACCTGCGCGAGCCGCAAGAAGTCATCAACTCGAACAGCATCGGGTCGAGCGTCATCTACGACCGTAGCGGAACCAAACTGTACGAATACGTGCCGGAGTTCGAGGGGCTGCGCGACCCGGTGCCGCTGGCCGATATCTCGCCATACCTCCTCGCCGCCACGATCGCTACGGAGGACGCCAGCTTCTACGAAAACCCGGGAGTCAACTTCAAGGGTCTCGCTCGCGCTGCCTGGGAGAACCTGACGCCGTTCGGGCCCGGCCTCTTCGAAGGCAGCGGTGGTAGCTCCATTACGCAGCAACTCGCACGCAACATCTACATCGACTTTGACGAGAGATCGGCGCGTGGAACCACAGGAGTCGAGCGCAAGGTCAAGGAGACCGTGATCGCCTTCGAGCTCAAGCAGAACTACTCCGACGATCAGATCCTGGAGTGGTACTTGAACCAGATCTTCTATGGCGCAAACGCTTACGGCGCCGAGGCCGCAGCCAACCAGTTCTTCAACAAAAGCGCCAACGACCTGACGCTCGCCGAGGCCGCGCTCCTTGCGGGGCTGCCGCAGGCGCCAGGCGACTACGACCCGACGAACTCCGACAAGCTCCCCCTCGCCAAGGCCCGCCAGCTCGTGGTCCTGGACCTGATGGTCGAGCACCTGAACGAGGTGAACTCGCTTCCGACGGTCGGCGACAAGGACAACCCGCTGCTCACGCTTACCGCGGCCGAGATAGAAGCCGCTAGAGACGAACCGCTGGACTTCATCTTCACCTCGATCGACATCCTTGCGCCACACTGGGTCTGGTACGTCGAGGACCAGGTGACGAAAATGTGCCACGCTGAGCTGTTCGAGCCGCCTGGCGACATCCCCTGCGACAAGGTCGTACGCCAGGGCGGCCTCCGCATCACATCAACGATTGACCTCGGCCTCAACTCAATCGCCGAGCGGATCATCAACGAGGAGCTTACGCGCACCGAGGCGCAGTACGGCGGCCACAACGGCTCGCTCGTAGCGATCCGCCCCGGTACGGGCGAGATCCTGGCCTACGCTGGCAGCCGCGACTACGATCGTGAGGACATCGCTGGCGAGGTCGACATTGCTCGTTCCCTGCAGTCGCATGGTTCGACGATGAAGGTGTTCACGTATCTCAAGGCGTTTGAGGACGGCTGGGTGCCTTCGACCTTCGTAGAAGATAAGAAGCTCGTGCTGGATGTCGGTGGCGAGCCGCGCGCCGTCAACAACTGGAACAACTCCTTCCTCGGCAAGATCACGGTCCGCAAGGGCCTCTCGGAGTCCGTCAACACCACCGCCGTGCGCACGCTGATCGATGTGGGCGAAGACCGCATGCGCGAACTCGCCCACCGCATGGGCATCACCGACCTTCGCCAGGGTGACTGCGGTCCCACGATCACGCTCGGCGCCTGCGAGGTGCAACTGATCGACCAGACGTTCGCCTACGCAGTGCTCGCCAACAACGGCACGATGATCGGCCGCCCGACCTCCGAAGAGCTGCCTTCTGACTACCGCCAGCTCGATCAGGTTTCTGTCCTTTCGATCACGGACAGTGAAGGGAGCCCCGTCTACACCTTCAGCCAACCCGACGAAGTGCAGGTAGTCGAGCCTGCCTACGCCTACATGATCACGGACATACTTTCGCGAGACGCGATCAACTGGAGCCGGCTGACGATCGACCGGCCGGCTGCCTCCAAGACGGGAACCAGCGAAGAGTATCGCGACGGCGTGCTGATGGGCTACACGCCGGACCTGGCCGTCGGCGTCTGGATGGGCAACGCCGACAACTCACCGATGGCCGTGGGCACGTACTCCTCGGTCGGCTCGGGGCCCATCTGGCGCATCTTCATGGAGGAAGCCCACTCCTACATGGAGCTGGAACCGAGACCCTTCGAAGAGCCCGACGACATCTCGCTCATCAGCTGCGGCGGCCGCAGCGAAGTCTTCAAGCTTGGCACACGGACAGTCAAGGCCGGCAGCTGCCGAGGCCCGTCCGGTCCCGTCGGCGCGACGGCGACACCTTCGCCGAGAGGCCCGAGATTCCCGCCGACTGCCGACGAAGAAACGCCGACGCCGACGCCGACGCTGACGCCGGAGCCGACGCTGACGCCGGAGCCGACGCAGTCCGACCCGAGCCCGGATCCCGAGCCCGAGCCCGAGCCCGATCCCGACCCCGAACCCGAGCCAGAGCCTGAGCCAGAACCCGACGAC
>CBDTZZ010000091.1:0-4925 GCA_965365035.1 uncultured bacterium
ACACGTCTGAGGGGGCGTTGATGGCGACGGTGGCGCCATCGTCCGTGCCCTCGGTGACTTCACACTTGCCGTCGGCAACCTTGACCGTGTAGTTTCCCGGCTCGTCGCCGGTGAAGTTGAACTGGATCACGGCGTTGGCGCCTGCGGCTTTGTCAGGCTGGAATGCGCCAGGCATCCCGTCCATTATTTCCTTGACTGAAGTGGGTAGTTCCTGGGTCATGGGGCCTCCTTCATGGGCTGACTAAGCATCTGCTTACGCACGCGAAACAGTCGGGGCGAAAGCTACTTCTTGGACGTCTTCTTGCTGGCTGAGGACTGCTTCTTCGGCTCCTCAGCTGCTTCGCCGGAGACTTGTCGGACCGCGACCGCGGCGTTGAGCTTTATCTGGAGCCGTGACTTGTGGCGCGCGGAGTTGCGGTGATGGAGGACGCCCTTTTGAGCTGCCTTGTCCAGCGAGATGATGGCTTCGTCCACGGCGTCACGCGCGGCGTCCAGGTCGCCGCTCAGGATGGCGTCGTTGGCCTTCTTGATGGTCGTCTTCGTAGCGCTCCTGGCGGAGCGGTTTCGCAGACGGTGTTCCAGGGACTGACGATGGGCCTTTGCCGCAGATCGAGTACCCAATACTCCTCCTTCTTCCACCGCATGGTGCCAGCAGATCTGGCTGGGTGGCGTGTATCCATCTTAGCGAGCGGGCGCGCGCTTTGTCCAGCTATTTTCGGTCGGCGAGCAGACGTTCGATCGCCCCGGTCGCCGCTGCTTCCACGCCGTCCAGCGAGCCGGACGCGTCGACTACCGTGACCCGCTGCGGGTGAGCTCTGGCGATCGCCAGAAAGCCATCGCGGACGCGGTCGTGAAAAGCCCGCGACTCGGACCCGATGGAGTCTGGCCTCTTGGCCTCGTCCGCTTCCAGCGCCCGTGCCCGGCGCAGGCCTTCCTCTGCCGGCACGTCCAGGACCAGCGTCAAGTCTGGCGAGAGGCCGTCGCAGGCGGCGGCGTTCGCGGCCTCAACCGTCGCCAGGTCGACGCCCCGGCCGTATCCCTGGTACGCGGTCGTGGAGTCGGCGAAGCGGTCGCAGAGGACGACCCGGCCGGACCCCAGCGCTGGCGCGATCACTGTGCGCACATGTTCGGCGCGCGCGGCTGCAAAGAGGAAAAGTTCTGCCTCGGCCGTCATCGTCTTGCCTGTGGCCGCCAGATCGCGGAAGAAGCCCCACAGGTGGCGGCCAAGCTCTGTCCCCTCCGGCTCGCGCGTCAGCAGCACGTCGTGTCCCTGCTCTCCCAGCCGGGCCGCGGCGCGCTCGGCGACGGTGGACTTGCCGGAGCCTTCGCCGCCCTCAAAGCTGATGAACGTTCCGCGTCGGCCGTCGCCGGCCATGTTCTAACTGGCCCCGCTGGGGGTGATGCGGACGAAGCGGTTCGGATCCTTGCCGACGCTGCGCGACGTCAGATTGTAGCGCTGGGCGGTCATGTGCTGCAGGCGGCGGATGTAGGCGTTCTGCGGGTTTAGATCCGCCGAGCTGTACTTGTTGAGCACTTGCCCGATGGCGTCCTCGGCCTCTTTCAGGGCCGTCGTCACCGGGTCGCTCGCCCGCTCGCTGCGCATCGTGATCAGCACCTGCTCCAGCTGGACGACGGTGTTGCTCTTGACGACGTAGATGGGGATCGAGCGTGCCTCGGCGTCATGCAGCGTCTGCGGCTTGCGGCGGTAGTAGGGCCTGAGCGTGATCACCACATCGGCGTCGTCGAGGTGATCGACGAGCGAGCCCGGGAACTGCGTCTCGCGCATCGCCTGCTGCAGGCGCTGACGGGAGACGCCAAACGGATAGATGCGGCGCTCAGGTCCGGGGTCTGGCGGCTGGCGGGGGCTTGTCGCCGCGGCGAAGTCGGCGCTTGCGGCCACGGGGAGGCCGGCGCTCTCTGCGCGGTGCCTCTCTTTGGGCGCCGGCCCTTTAGCGATCGTCAGCTCACCCTCGGGGTCGAGTTCTCTGATCTCGGGTGGCACCTCGTAGCCACGGAGGATGGAGTCGACGGTCTCGGAGACGCTCTTGTGGACGGCAACCTGGTTGTACGACTGGATCTCGACAAGGATGTCGAAAGTTGGTGGCGCGCGGCGCTCCAGGATCGACTTCTGCGTGCCGCGGCGGCGCGCTTCTTCGTCGCTCAGGGTAACGGACTCGATGCCGCCCACCAGGTCCGACAGCGTCGGGTTCATGACCAGGTTTTCGAGCGTGTTGCCGTGCGCCGTGGCGATCAGCTGGACGCCGCGCTCGGCGATCGTTCGCGCGGCGGCGGCCTCAAGGTCTGTGCCGATCTCGTCGATGATGATCACCTCCGGCATGTGGTTCTCCACGGCCTCGATCATCACGGCGTGCTGTAGCTCAGGTGATGGTACCTGCATGCGGCGCGCGCTGCCGATGCCCGGGTGCGGGATGTCGCCATCGCCGGCGATCTCGTTGGACGTGTCAACCACGATCACGCGCCTGTTCTGGTCGTCGGCGAGGAAGCGCGCGACCTCGCGCAGCATCGTTGTCTTGCCGACGCCCGGCCTCCCAAGGAGGAGGACGCTCTTCTCGTCGTGCACGAGGTCATCGATGATGCGGATCGTCCCGAAGACGGCGCGGCCGACGCGCAGAGTGAGGCCGATAACGCGGCCCTGCCGGTTGCGCATGCAGGAGATGCGGTGCAGCGTGCGCTCGATGCCGGCGCGGTTATCGCTGGTGAACATGCCGATGCGGGAGACGACGAAGTCGATGTCCGCCTCCGTCACTTCGGTCTCGCTGAGAATCGCCTCTTCGTGCGGGTAGCGCGCCTCCGGCGTCCGGCCGAGGTCAAGCACGATCTCCAGCAGGGCGAAGTTGTTCGGCCGCGCACGCACGGCCTCAGAGACCTGCGTGGGAAGCACTTCGAGGAGGGTGTCGAGGTCGTCGGTAATGTTCAGCATCTGTTAGCTCACTGTAATCGCTTCCTTGGCCGACTCCGGCGCCAGCTCCTCGGCGGGCTTCGCCAGCCGCTTGGCCATAGCGCTGAATTCGCCAGCTGGCTGGAAGCCCAGCCGGTCGAGTGCCGACACCAGGGCGGGTGCGTGCCGCGGCGCCAGGCAGTGGACCTCGCGCTCGCCGACCAGCTGGAGCGCCGCCGTGACGATTTCATCGTAGCTGCCCTCGGAAAGCGCCGCCAGGCGGTTCACCTGGCCCAGCACGACACGAGACCAGGCGCCGATCACAGCGCCCTCCTCGGCCACCAGGTCACTGAAGCGTCCGCCCCACTTCTCCTGGGCGGCCTGCCACTCGCGGAACGTCGCGCCTTCTATAGCGCGGACGTTAGCCGGCATCGCGCGACTGTAAAGCTGGAACACGCCCAGCGTCTCCGACTTTGCTTTGCGGCGCACCGGCAGGTCGCTTTTTGGGGGTGGCGGCAGAGCGGGGCGCCGTCGCAGCGTCTCCTCTGCGTAGGAGAAAAAGCCCGCGGCGCGCGCGGCTTCTCGCACCGGACTGTCCATCTCGACGCGCAGGAAGATGCGTTCCGCGCCTTGCTTGCCGATGCCGCTGAGCATCCGCGCGAAGAGCGATTGCCAGACAGAGTCGTCGTCGGTCGTGTTGATCAGCACCTCGATCTCCCAGGCCGTGCGCTTCGTGCGCGGACGGGCGGAGATCAGGCCGCGGATCGTCGCCCCGTGGACGCTGACCCAGGTGTGCTTGCCCGTCGCAAAGGAGAACCACTGCTCCAGCGCCGTCTCCAGCGCGTGTGCCTTGTCGTTGCCGACGCCGAGGCGGTCGAGCGGCTTGGCTTCGTTTGGATAGACGCGCCCGTCAAAGGAGACTAGCGCGACGATGTCGGTGGGAAGTGGGTGACGAGCGGAGGTCATTTGGCTGCGGAAATCCTTCCCTGCGAGCGGGCGATGTCCAGGAAGTACTCGTGGAAACGTGTGTCCGCCGTTAGCTCCGGGTGGAACGACGTCGCCAGGGATGCGCCCTGGCGCACGGCAACTGGCGCGGCCGGCTCGCCGTCGTGCTGGACTGTCGCCAGGACCTCTACGCCCTCGCCGGCGCTGGTTATCACCGGCGCCCGGATGAAGACGGCGTGGAACGGTTCGGTCCCCAGAGCGGGGACGTCGAGATCCGCCTCGAAGCTGTCGACCTGACGGCCGTAAGCGTTGCGGTCGACCTCGATATCGATCGCTTCCAGCGTTGGGAACGGCAGGTCGCTGGCGTGGCGGGCGAGCGCGATCAGGCCCGCGCAGGTGCCCCATGTCGGGATCCCTGAGCGTGTAAAGACCCGCAGCGGCTCAAGCAGATGGAAGTCCTCTATCAGCCGGCCGAGAGTCGTGCTCTCGCCGCCGGGGATGATCAGCCCGTCGAGCGCGCGCAACTGCTCAGCCGAGCGCACTTCACGGGCTTCTGCGCCGATCCGCCGCAGCATCGAGACGTGTTCCAGGAAGTCTCCCTGCAGGGCGAGGACGCCGATAGTGGTCACGCCTCTATTTTACGGCAAACGCTGGGAGATTCCTCATCGTCGGACAGGCGGAGGCGCTGTGACCGTGTGTTTGTGCGTGATTGCGTGGCGCTTCAGCGGGCGCCGGCAGTCGCCGATTTGCGCGCCTTGGAGCGGTCGTTCTGGGAGAGGATCGTCTTGCGCAGGCGCACGTGGTTCGGCGTCACCTCCAGGCACTCGTCCTCGCGCAGGAACTCCAGCGCTTGTTCGAGCGAGAGGTGGCTAGCCGGTGTGAGGACTTCTGTCGCCTCTGCCGTGGAGGAGCGGACGTTCGACGCTTTCTTCTCCTTCGACGGGTTGACGTCCATGTCCTCCTGCCGCGGGTTTTCGCCGATGATCATGCCCTCGTAGACCTCGACGCCGGGGCCGATGAAGAGCGTGCCGCGGTTCGACAGGCTAAGCAGGGCGTAGGTCTTGGTGTGGCCGCGGCGGTC
>CBDTZZ010000092.1:0-4911 GCA_965365035.1 uncultured bacterium
ACGCTTCAGCGGTGACTTCCAGCGGCTGGAGGCGTCGAGCGAGGCGCTGGCTGATCGCCTGTCCCTGGCCCTCGATCAACTGCACAAGGTGATGGAGCGCCAGGAGCAGATCGAGGTGATCGCCGGTACACAGGAAGAGGCCAAGGAAGCGCTGCAAGGCGCCGCCTACGAGCGCGAGCAGATCAGCCAGCGCATGGCCAGCCTCGAACAAATCGCCACCGACATCACCGAGCGCACGGACGAGTTCATCAAGGGTCTGGGCCGCCTTGACCAGCGGAGCCAGAACCAGGCAAGCGAACTTATGGCGATGGCCGCGCGACTGGAAGACCTGACGGACCAGACGAAGCAAGCCCTGAAGAAGGTCTACCAGACGTTCCTCCGCCAGCGCCGACGCGCCTCCGAAGCAATGAACCAAGAGATCAAGGAGCTTACCCAGGGTGAGCTGCACGCCACGGACTAAGCCGTCGCCGATAGGCATGAGGCAGCTTTGGAGCGCTTGACCGAGAAACCCGCCGCCCGCGGCGTTCTCGAACGCTTCGGAGACCGCCTGCCCATCACCGACGACACGCCGAAGCTCAGCCTCGGCGAGGGCAGTACGCCGCTAGTCAGTTCGCGGCGGTTGATCGAACGTATCGGTTGCAAAGATCTGTATTTCAAGCTCGAGATGTGCAACCCAACCTCCTCGTTCAAGGACCGCGGAATGGTTGTCGCGGTGGCCAAGGCCGCGGAGTCCAAGGCGCGGGCCGTCCTCTGCGCCTCGACAGGCAACACGAGCGCTTCCGCCGCCGCCTACGCCGCGCGCAGCGGTCTCGAAGCCTTCGTGCTCGTCCCGCACGGTCGCGTAGCCAAAGGCAAGCTGGCCCAGGCTGTCGCCCACGGCGCACGGATATTCGCTATCCGCGGCAACTTCGATGACGCGCTCGCCATCGCCCGCCGGGTCACTGAGAAGCACCCGATCGCACTCGTCAACTCCGTCAACCCGCACCGTATCGAGGGCCAGAAGACCGCCGCCTTTGAGATCGTCGACGACCTGGGCGATGCGCCCGATCTGCTGTTCATCCCGGTCGGCAACGCCGGCAACATTACCGCCTACTGGCGCGGCTTCGTCGAATACTTCCAGGCCGAGCGGGCCAGCCAGAAGCCGCGCCTGATCGGCTGGCAGGCCGCCGGCGCCGCACCAATCGTCCTCGGCGAACCGCTGGACGACCCGCAGACCGTCGCCACAGCGATTCGCATCGGCAACCCGGCCTCGTGGGAGGCCGCCGTCGCCGCCCGCGACGAGTCCGGCGGCGAGATCAACGCCGTCACCGACGAAGAGATCCTGGACGCCTACCGTCTCCTCGCGGAAGAAGAGGGCATCTTCTGCGAGCCCGCTTCCGCCGCCTGCGTGGCCGGCCTCCTCAAGACGGCGGTCGAACGGCCTGAGAGCCTGCGCGACAAGACCATCGTCTGCGTCATTACCGGCCACGGCCTCAAAGACCCCGAGACCGCCCTCGCCATCGAGACCGAGGCGCCCGAAGTCGATGCCGACCTCGCGGCCGTCGAATCGGCGATGGGCCTGGACTAGGACGCCGCCGATGCCCCACATCAACGAAGAGCTTGTCCGAGGCTGGTTCGTCGCCCAGGCCCGCGGCGACGAGGCCGCCGTTCGCGCGGCGCTGGCCGACGATGTCGTCTGGCACGTGCCCGGCCGCAGCCCGCTCTCGGCTGACTACAGCGGACCGGACGAAGTGCTCGCCTTCCTCGCCCGCCCCCGTGAGCTCTCCAACGGCACCGTGCGTCCGCAGATCCTCGATGTCATGGCCGGCGATGACCACGCGATCGCCCTCGTCCGGGTTCACGCCGAACGCGAAGGCAAGAAGCTGGACGGCTCGCTGCAGGCCTGGACGTTCCGCATCGTGGAGGGCCGGATCGCCGAGTTCTGGTTCCTCGTCGAAGACCGCTACGAAGTCGACGCGTTCTGGTCCTGACCCGCCGCCTGATACAATTCCCCCGCTATGGACACACCCACCGCCGGCCCAACGGGTCCGCCGGACGTCGACCAGGAGCGCATCGCTGCCGCCGTCCGCGAGATTATCGCTGCGGTCGGCGAAGACGGCTCGCGCGAGGGGCTGGCCGAAACGCCGGAGCGAATCGGGCGGCTCTACGCCGAGCTCTTTTCCGGGCTGCGCCAAGACCCGCTCGACGTCCTGCGTAAGGGGTTCGATGAGGAGCACAAGGAGATGGTGATCCTCAAGAGCATCCCCTTCTACTCCCTCTGCGAACATCATTTCCTGCCGTTCCACGGCGAGGCGCACGTCGGCTACGTGCCGGAGGGGCGCATCGTCGGCGTCAGCAAGCTGGCCCGCGTCGTCGACATTCTGGCCCGGCGCCCCCAGATGCAGGAGCGGCTGACGAGCCAGGTCGCCGACGCCATCATGGAAGGCCTGCGCCCGGACGGTGTCGCCGTCGTGATCGAGGCCGAGCACCTCTGCCTGACGATGCGGGGCGCTCAGAAGCCCGGATCGCGCATGATCACCTCGGCGATTCGGGGCAGCTTTCGCCGGCGTGGTGTCACCCGCGGCGAGTTCCTCTCGCTCGTCCAGGGCAGGTAAGCCGGACGACCGAGCGCTCGGCTCGTGTGAGCAATCTCACACCCGCCGTCAGCACCGGACGTAGTATCATCGCAGAGCATGTGCAACATCGCGGTCATTTCCGTACATACGTCGCCCCTGGCCCGCCCCGGCACTCGTGACAGCGGCGGACTGAACGTCTACGTGCGCTCGCTTGGCCGAGAGATGGCCGGGCGCGGCCACACGATGGACATCTTCACGCGCCGCACGGACGCCGACTCGCCCGAGATTACGCTGCTTGACGACGCCAAAGGATCCGCAGGCCGCACGCGCGTCATCCAGATCGCTGCCGGACCGTTCGACGCCGACAAGCGCCTACAGCGCCGCTACCTCGAAGAGTTTCGCCGCGGTGTGGTCGCCTTCCAGGAGCGCAACGATCTCTCTTACGACCTCGTTCACAGCCACTACTGGATGTCCGGCTGGGTCGGTCGCACGCTGGCCGACTGCTGGGAGACGCCACACGTCGTCATGTTCCACACGCTGGCCGAGGCCAAGAACCGCCACCACCTTGGCGAGCGCGAACCGAAGTACAGGATCGCCGGCGAGCGCACGGTCGTCTCCGGTGCCGACCGGATCATCTGCGCCGGCGAGGCCGAAGCCCGGATGCTGACCGACCTCTACCGCGCTCAGCGCACCGGCATCAGCGTCATCCCGTGCGGCGTCGACATCGACCACTTCCGGCCGATCGAACGCGCCGCGGCGCGGGCCCACCTGGGCCTCGACGCCGACGAGCCTCTGATCCTCTTCGTCGGGCGCATCGAGCCGCTCAAGGGGATCGACGTGCTGATCCAGGCGGCGAGCCATCTCGAAGGGCCGTTCCGTGTGCTCGTCGTGGGTGGTAATGAGAAGGACGGCCGCCTCCTGCGCGACCTGGCGCGGCTGGCGCGCGAACAGGGCGTCGAGGACCGCGTCACCTTCACCGCAGCCGCCACCCGTGATGAGCTGCCGTACTACTACAACGCCGCCGACGTCTGCGCCGTGCCTTCGTACTACGAAAGCTTCGGCCTCGTCGCACTGGAGGCGATGGCCTGCGGTGTGCCAGTGGTCGCTACGCGCGTCGGTGGACTGAAGGACACCGTGCAGGATGGCCGCACTGGCTACCTGGTGCCGTGGCGCTGCCCGGAGCCTTTTGCCGAGCGCCTGGACCTCTTGCTCACGAACGAACCGCTGCGGCGCGGCCTCGGACGCGAAGCCCGCGCCGTCGCCGAGACCTATCGCTGGTCGCGTGTCGCCGAGCAGGTGGAGTCTGTCTATCACGACCTCGTCGGCAGCTATCGTGGAGTCGCCGTCGGCGCGCACGTCGCCTAGACTACTTCCTGATGACCCACGTCGACCCGAAAGAAAAGCACCCGAAGACGGCGCTCGTCGTCGTCGCGCACCCGGACGACGCGGAGTTCCTCTGCGGCGGCACCGCCGCCGCCTGGGCCGCCGACGGCTGGGATGTGCACTACATGCTCACGACCAGCGGCGACATGGGCACCAAGGACACTTCGCTGACCCGCGAAAAGCTGGCCCAGATCCGCGAGAAAGAACAACGCGCCGCCTGTGACGTGCTTGGAGCGAAGGAGCTAGTATTCCTGCGCTATCCCGACGGCTTTATCGAGGACACGGCTGAGATGCGAGGGCGGATCGTTCGCGAGCTGCGCCGACTCAAGCCGTGGACCGTGATTACCTGGAGTCCTTACCGCAATTCGTTCACGCACCGCGATCATCGCCTCACGGGCCAGTCCGTGGTCGACGCCATCTTCCCGCTCGCCCGCGATCCACTGGCCTACCCGGAGCACCAGATCGACGGCCTCAAGCCGCATCGCGTGATGGAGCTGCTGCTCGCCGGGCACGAGGACCCGGATCACTGGATCGAGATCCCCCCGGACGCCTTCAAGCGCAAGATCGACGCCCTCAAGAAGCACAAGAGCCAACTCGGCCCGTGGCCGATCCGTGAGATGCGTAAGCGTATCAAGGAACGCATGGCGGAGGCGGCCAAAGATCAAGACTTCGAGCTGGCCGAGTCGTTCCGCCGCATGTCCTGGCGCTAGGCGATGGAGTCGCTCGCCAGTACGACTCTGTACCTGGCGATCGCTACCTGCGCTGTGGCGACGATGGCTTACTGGGCGCACACGCTCGGCCTCGGTCTAGTCGTGCGCCGTTTGGCGACGCCGATCGGCGAAGGCCCGGCCGTCGCCTCGATCGAGCGCAGCGACGCCAACGGCTGGGCTCAGGCCAGTGGGCTTTTCGCAACCTTCGCTACGTGGACGGCGCTGGCCCTACTCGCCGTGTCGCTTATCGCTCGTTGGCAGGC
>CBDTZZ010000093.1:0-4886 GCA_965365035.1 uncultured bacterium
CCTAGCAGGGAGACTCGCATGACCTTCACCCAGTTCCTCGTCTTCGGCATTCTCTTCATCCTCATCGCCTGGGCAGGCGCCAGCGCCGTCGCCTTTGCCGCCGTCGAGCTACACGACAGTGATGGGGCACATACCTTGGCACCGGGCGTGCAGGGCGAGCCCGGGCCGGAGGGAGCGGCCGGACCGCGAGGCCTCTCCGGCGACGACGCCGCGATGGAGATGATCAAACGTCTGAGCACCCTCTTCGCCGTCCAGCAGAAATCGGTCCTGCAAGGCGGTGCATTCGTCGAGTTCAACGACGCGGAGATCGGAGCCTGCGTGCAATACATCATCACCGGCGAGCCCGGCGTACACACCTGTCCGGGGTTCTCCGGCGCCCAGTGAGGCCATGCGATTGACCGTATTTCGTACCGTGAGCCGCTGCTATAATCCGGGAGATGGCAACGCTGTCTCAAGTAGAACAGGCGCAAGACTACTCACCCCCTCTCCCCTACGCCGGCTTCCCCTTGCGCGTCGTCTCCGCCATCCTTGACGGCGTCTTCTTGATCGCCCTCGCCGCCCTGATCGCGGCGGCGGCCGGCTTCTTCATCCTGGCGCGCACGAGCTGGGGCGATACCGACCCCTCGGACCAGACTTACGTCATCAGCGCCACGATCCTCTGCACATTCCTCATCGTCGCCCCGCTCTACTTCGTCCTGCTCTGGTACTGGCGCGGACAGACGCTCGGTCAGGTCGCCGTCCGCGTCGCCGTCACCGACCGCGAGGGTTACCACATCTCGCTCCGCCAGTCGTTCTTCCGCCTGATCGCTTGGCCGTTCAGCGTGCTGCCGCTCGGCCTCGGCATCACCACGATGTTCTTCGACAGCGAGCAGCGCATGCTGCACGACATGCTGGCCGGGACAGTCGTAGTCGAGCTCCCCTAGTGAACGTCCTGCGCACCGCCACCGTCTGGGTGGCCGCGTTCGCTCTCGTGCTCTTCCTTACGGTCTTCTTCCTCACGCTCACCGCCTTCGAGCTAACCTCAGAGGACACGGGACAAGACATCCTGCGCCGCTCCGTCGCAGTCTCGACTGATATCGACGCCGTCTTGCCGGGGATCGAGGCGGACCTCGATGTGGTCGCCGCCGAGGGCGACTCGCCTACCGTCACGGTCCCGGACTTCCCGATCCCCGTGGAGCTGACACGCGAGGAGGCCGCCACGCTGCGCGGCGCCGCCCTGCGCGAGCGCATCCTCGACGACTCCGCGCGGCGCCTGTACGACGAAGGCGGCTCGGCGTGGACCGCCGGTGACCCCGATGCGCGCCGCGAGGTCGAGCGCCTATCCACGGCCGGCGCGATCGACTACGGCCTCGGCTTCATCAGCGACTCCACGAATACGGTGCTGCTCATCATGGCCGTCCTGCTTGCCATCATCGTCCTCGGCCTGGCCGGCGTTCTGATGGTCGTTCTGCCGTGGGATATGCGGATTCTCGTCGCCGGCGGCGTCATCGCCTTCGCGGCGCTGCCTTCGTTGGCCGGCGCCGTCGGCCTGCGGTTCGTCTTCCGCTCAGCCGACGACGAAGGCGACCCATTCGTGGCAGGCATGCTGGACCTCGGCGTCGACGCCATGTCTGTGCCGATACGCGGCTTTCTCGTCCTCAGCGTCCTCGGATTCGCGCTCATCCTGATCGCCACGCTGCTGCTTTGGTGGACATCTCGCCTTTCGCCACCGAGCCAATCTGCACTGGATACGCCCGCATAGCCGCTACGTATAATCGAAGGGGCAGATGAAGAAAGACGTAATCAGGCGAAGCGGCCTAGTGAGCGCCATGGCGGTGTTTATTCTGTTTGGCGCCGTCCTACCCAACGTTGGCTATCTGGGCCACACGCAACCAACACCCTCTCACGACGATGCCACGCACCAGCCGAACGCGGCGCGAGACTCGTCTGGCGAGGAGCACGCGCTGCACTGCCACGCCGGGCCCGCGGGCTGCGCCGGCGCACAAGCCATGGTCGGCGCCATTTGGGTGGGCGAAGACACCCGGCTGATCGCCCCACCCAGCGAGACCCGCACCCCGCCCAACTCCTCCCAGCCAACGACGCCGGATGCTCCCGTATTCCCGATCCTGGAACCACCGCGCGCCTGAGCCATCCGAATCCAGGACACGCCCCGGCTTCACGCCGCCGCGTGCAAGAATTACAGGAGGTTTATGATTACTCGGCTCAGACTATTAGCGGTAGGGCTGGCGATCGTCGTCCTGGCGATCACGGCAGCCGCCTGCAGCGACGATGACGACGATATCAGCTCGCAACTCGATACCATCCAGGCCACGCTGGACGAACTTGTCGAAAGCTCACAGCGCGGCCACGTGCTGGCCACGATGACGACGATACGTACCGAGGGCCTGCATGACATCGACGACGCGGCACAGCAGGCGTCAGAGATAGAAGCCGGCTGGAGCGGCGCCATTAAGCGCATGCGTCAGGCAGTCGGTGGCACCGACTGGCCGGACGAACTGAGTGCGGACGCTGCGCACTGGTATGACAAGCTTGTAGCGGCCGAAGACGCCATCGCCTCAGGCGATCTGGCAGCGTCCAAGACCGCCATCTCTGAAGCGCACGCCGCCTGGCACGACATCGAGGGCCCCGCCTACCTGTTCATCGCCGGCGACGAGGTTACCGGCGGCGCAGCACACGGAGACGACGAGGAAGTGCACGATGACGATGGCATGTCCGACACGAACGACGGAGGTAATCACGACGAGTAGACCGCATCTCCTGGGCTTCATAGCCACGACCCTGTTACTCGCGGCCCTGCTTTTGGGCAGCGAGCAGCGAGCGTTCGCCCACGCCGGCTACGAAGACTCAACACCGGGCGACGGCGAGACGGTCTCAGAGTCACCTGAACGCGTCGACGTAGTCTTCGCACAGGAGATTGCGCGCCAGGGCGGGCTGCCGACGATGATCGTCGTCAACCAGTTCGGAGACCTCATCGCCGATGATTCTGTCCTCGACGACGACGACCGCAAGCACATATACATCGACCTTCCGCCGTCCCTCGGCGCGGGCCGCTACACCGTGATCTGGCACACGCTCTCCGACGAGGACGGCGAGGAAGCGCAGGGAGCGTTCCACTTCTTCGTCGGCGAAGCGCCGGACGAAACGTCGGCGGCCACGACGACGCCCGCGGCCGCAACGATCACGCCACCGCCCACGGCAATCGACAGCGACGACGGCGGCAACGACGTGCCGCTTTGGGCGCTCATCGGCGGCGTCGCCGCCAGCCTCGCCGCCGGCCTTGGTGTCGGCGTCACGCTGGCGGCACGGCGAACGGACTGACGCTGTGATTCTTCATGTCGGTGGCGCCAGCACAGCTTCGGTCCTCGTCACCGTCATCGTAATCTTCGCCTTGATCTTCGCGCTTAGTTTCGCAGTAGGCGCCGTGCCGGAAGGCCAGCGCCGGTTCAGCACCCAGTGGTTCGGGGCCTGGCTTCGCGCCTCGCTCCCGCGCCTGGCAATCGCCGGTTCGTTCGCTGCCTTCCTCTTCGTCGGCTCGTCTCTTTCAGGCGGCGGCGACACGACCGACGCCCAACCCCCCCGGGGCGCCTCTGAACCGTGCGCCGTTTCGCTCGGCGCGATCGACGGGCAGCCGCTCACGGAAGATCGCGTCGGGGCCGCGATCATCGCCTTCCACAAGACGGCCGAGCTGGTTCGCTCCGGAGACGTGACAGGCGCCAGCGAGGCGTTCTTCGGGGACGCCCACAACATCTCGCACGAAATTGACGGGCCGCTGCGTGACGCCGATCCGGACCTCGCGGTCAACTTCTGTGAGAGCGTCTTTGAGATAGAGCAGCAGTTTGCCACCGATGCAGACGTGATCATCATCGCTGCTGAGTCCGAGATCAGCGCCGGTCTCCTCGAAGAGGCTGGCCGCGTTCTGGGGATCACCGAGTGACCTGCCGCCGCGCCCTCACGCCGCTCCTGCTCGCGACGATCGCCATCGCCGTCCTCGCCGGCTGGCTCGCCGTTCCCCGCGGGGCGTCCGCCCACGCCATCCTCCTGCGCGCCGATCCCGCCGTCAACGGCGAGCTGCAGGCGTCTCCCGACATCGTCACCGGGTTCTTCAGCGAGTCTCTCGATCAGCGCCTCTCCGGCATGGAGGTCGTCGACGGCGCCGGTGAGCGCGTCGACAGCGGGCAGATCACCTTCGGCCCGGAACCGGAGCGCATGGCTGTCGGCATCGACGAGACGATCGAGCCCGGCTTCTACACCGTGATCTGGGAAACGCTCTCCTCAATCGACGGCCACCTGCTGAAGGGATCGTTCCCGTTCACGATCCTCAACGAGGATGGATCCCAGCCCACCGGGCCCCGCTTCGTCGCGGCATCGGCCGGTGGCCAGCCGGAGCCGCTCAACGTCAGCGTCAAGTGGGCGCTTCTCGTATTCGCCACGCTTCTGACGGGCAGTCTCGCCTTCGTAGCGCTTGTTTCGGACCGCGCCTCATCGGGGGCGTCCGAACCGGCCCGCAGCGAGGCGAGATCGGCGGCGCGGCGGCGAGCGCTGCGCACGGCCTGGATCGCGGTGGGCGCACTCGTGCTCGTCGCTGGCGGCGAACTCGTCGTACAGGCGGAACAGCTCGGTGGCTTCCAGTACGTTGACGAAGCGCTCGACACGCGCTGGGGCGAACGCTGGATCCAGCGCCAGCTCCTGCTCGTTGGCATCGCCGGCCTTCTGCTCATGATCCCGTCCTTCCACCGGCTCGGCCGCCAGACGATGGCGAGCGCTGCGCTCTGGGGCGCTCTGGCGGCTGGCGCGGGCTATCTGCTCCTCATCGCCTTCGTCAGCCACGAAGCGGCCGTTGCGGGCTCGTTCTGGGCCGTCGGCGGGGACTTCCTCCACCTGCTTGC
>CBDTZZ010000094.1:0-4875 GCA_965365035.1 uncultured bacterium
CTGCGCGACGTTCGCCGGCTTGCCGAAGCGGTTTCAGCCACGCCACGGACGCCAACGGCCACACAGCCGTAGGCAAGCGCGTCACGCGCCTCGACGGTGCAGCCAAGGTCACCGGCAAGACCATCTACGCCGACGACATGAAACTTCCCGGCATGCTTCACGCCAGCGTCCTCTACTCACCGCACGCCCACGCCCGCATCAAGTCGCTGGACACGGCGAAGGCGCGTGCCCTGCCCGGCGTCTTCACCGTGATCACCGCCGCCGACCTGCCCGAATACAAGCGTAACGATAGCAACCGCCGCGGCATTATCTTCCCGGACAAGGAGGTCCTTTTCTTCGGCCAGCCCGTCGCCGCCGTCCTTTCCGAGGACCCCCACATCGCCGCGGAGGCCGTCGAACTGATCGAGGCTGACTTCGAGTCACTGCCAGCCGTCGTCGACGCCGTCGCCGCCATGGAAGAAGGTTCGCCGCTCGTGCGTGAGCCGCTCCACGACGTCGACCGCTCGGAGGAACGCGGCCACGTCTCGGTCGAGACGAAGGAGACGGAGCAGGAGGGTGAGCCTTCGAACATCGCCTCCAGCGCCCCGTTCCAGCGCGGCGACGTCGCGGCTGGATTCGCCGAGGCCGACATCGTCATCGATCGCACCTGGCGCTCGGCGATGGTTCACCAGAGCTACATCGAGCCACATTCCACGATCGCCGACTACGACATCAGCGGCGAACTCAGCGTCTGGACGAGCACGCAGGCGCCCTTCTACATCCGCGACGAGCTGGCGCAGGCGCTCGGCTTGCCGGAGAACCGCATCCGCATCACGGCCACGGAAGTCGGCGGCGGCTTCGGCGGCAAGATCTACCTCACGGAGCTGATGGTCGCCGCCCTCGCCATCGCCGTAAAGCGGCCGGTCAAGTACATCATGAGCCGCAAGGACGACATGCTGGCCGCCACGCCAGCGCCCTTCGCCCACATCGAGCTAAAGACGGGAATGAAGCGCGACGGCACCCTGACCGCGCTCCAGGCCCGCCTGATCTATGACTCGGGCGCCTTCCCCGGCGCACCGATGCTGCCTGGCTGCATGCTCATTGGCGGCTACTACCGCTGCGACAACCTCGACATCAAGGGCTACGAAGTGCTCACGAACAAGGTCAGCGTCGGCGCGCTGCGAGCGCCCGGCGCACACAACGCCACCTTCGCCATCGAATCTCACATGGACATGATGGCCAAGGAGCTGGGCCTCGACCCGCTTGAGGTGCGTCTCAAGAACGCCGTCGGGGAGGGAGACCTGATGCCCAACGGCCAGACCTACCCCGCTATCGGCCTTCGCGAGTGCCTTGAAGCGATCGCCGAGAGCGACGTCTGGCAGCACCGGCGCGAGGTCGAGTCGGCTCCCAACCGCGGCGTCGGGCTGGCAGTCGGCGGCTGGCTCGGCGGCCTGCAGCCGGCCAGCGCCATCGTTTGCCTCAACCCAGACGGCACCCTCAACGTCACCGTCGGCTCAGCAGACATCACCGGCACCAACACCTCTTTCCAGCAGATCACCGCGGAAGTCCTCAACGTGCCGCTCGAGATGGTCAACGTCGAGACCGGCGACACGAAGACGGCGCCCTACGCCGGCATGAGCGCCGGCAGCAAGACCGTTTACACGGTCGGCCGGGCCGTCAAGGCAGCCGCCGAAGACCTCAAGCAGCAGATGTTCGAGCTGGCCATGAAGCGCCTGGAGGTTGAGCCCGAGGAGATGGAAGTCGCCAACGGCCAGGTCCAGGTTAAGGGCGCGCCCGACCGCGCGATGACGTTCAAGCGCTTTGGCAAGCTGAGCACCAACTTCGGCGCGCCCTTCCCCGTCATCGTCGGCCGTGGCTCTATCGCCGCGCGCAAGACCGCACCGGGCTTCACCGCTCAAGCCGCGGACGTAGAAGTTGATCCCGACACCGGCGACGTCACACTTCACGGCTACGCCATCGCCCAGGACGCCGGCTTCGCCATCAACCCGCTGTCCGTCGAAGGGCAGATGCAGGGCGGCGCCAGCCAGGGCATCGGCATCGCTCTCTGGGAAGAGATGCAGCACGACGAGCACGGCCGCCTGCTCAACCCGAACCTGCTCGACTACCGCCTGCCAACCTCACGCGACTTGCCGCCGATCGAGACGATCATCGTCGAAGTGCCCTCCGAGGAAGGCCCGTTCGGCGCCCGCATCGTCGGCGAGCCGTCGATCGTCGCCGGCGCCGCCGCCATCGGCAACGCTATCGACAGCGCCGTCGGCGCACGCCTTGACGAAGTACCGATCACGCCGGAGCGCTTGCTCCGCGCAATGGGAAAGCTATAGCCGCAACGAACGCAGCCGCCCCGCTGCTGCAACCAGTAGGAGGACCCCCAATGACGCCAACCAAAGACCAGATTCGCGAATACTATGCGGCCGCTCTCGAGCGTAGCCTCGAAGCCTACTCCCGCCTGGACGAGAAGGCGCTGAACAAGAAGGCCTCGGACGACTGGATCGCCAGAGAGCACATTGCCAGCCTGGTTGGCACGATGGAGAAAGAGACATTGCCGCTGACCCGTCAGGCGCTCGCCGGCGAGGCTCCCAACATCCCCGGATTCGCCAATCGCACCGAGCTTCGCGGCTTCCGCCAGAGCACGATGGAGGAGGTCCGCGATCTCCCCGTCCCCGAGCTGCTGCAGCGGATGCGCGCCGCCTTCGAAGAACACATCGCTATGTTGGACGCGCTCAGCGACAGCGATCTCGACAAGCCAGCCAGCAGCCCCGGTTGGGACCACCCGGGCACCGTCCGCGACCTCTTTTTCGCGAGCTACCTCTTCCTCCCGGGCCAGTACCAGGAGATCCGTCACGTCGCCAAGAAGAAGATGCCGCACTGGATCGAGGGCAGCACGCCGGACCAGGTGAACTACCACATGGGCCGCATCTTCCACTACATGCCGCTCATCTTTAACAGCGAAAAAGGCGCCGACTTCGAAGCCAACTATCAGTTCCTAATGGAAGGCGACGGCGGCGGCGAGTGGGCGCTCGAAATCGGCGGCGGCAAGGCTGTGGCGCGGACCGGAGTCCTGGACAGCCACGACATCGAAATCAAGACGAAGCCGCAGCTCTGGATCGATCTCACCACCGGAGATCTCAACGCGCCGATGGCGATTGCCACTCGCAAGGTGAAGCTGGGCGGCAACATGGGACTGGCCTTGAAGCTGGGCGAACTCTTCTCCGCCGAGGGGTAGGATCGTGTCGCTATCAGCGCCGGGAGATCCCCTGTGACCCAGACTGAGCACGCAGCCCTCGCCAGCGACGCTGTCGAAGAGCTTCGCGCGAAGTTCAGCGGGCCCATCTTCACGCCCTCGGACGAGGGGTACGATGACGCCCGCAGCATCTGGAACGCCATGATCGACAAGAGGCCCGCCGCCGTCGCCCGCTGCACCGGTACGGCAGACATCATCGAAGCCCTCAACTTCGCCCGCGAAGCTGGCGCCCCCATCTCCACTCGCGCCGGCGGGCACAACATCGGCGGCACGTCCCTCTGTGACGACGGCATAGTCGTTGATCTATCTCACCTGAAGGGCATCCACGTCGATCTCCCGAACGAGACTCTTCGCGTCCAACCCGGCGTCCTCCTCGGCGACATCGACCGCGAGACCCAGGCATTTGGCCGCGTCGTTCCCGCGGGATTCGTCTCCCAGACTGGCCTCTCAGGCCTGACGCTCGGCGGCGGTTTCGGCTGGCTGACCCGAAAGTGGGGCCTCACCTCCGATCACCTCATCTCCGCCGACGTCGTCACGGCTGACGGCGACCTGATTCGCGCCAGCGAGAGCGAAAACGCAGATCTCTTCTGGGGCCTACGCGGAGGCGGCGGCAACTTCGGCATCGTCGCGTCATACGAGTACAAGATGCGCAAGCACGGCCCAACCGTGATGGCCGGCCTTGTGGCCCACCCGATGGACCGGGCGAACGACGTTATCTCCTTCTATCGCGAGTTCTCCGAGGCCGCTTCCGACGACCTGACCAGCGTCCTCCTTCTTCGAGTAGCCCCGGCGGCACCGTTCTTGCCCACGGAGATCCACGGCAAGCCCGTCGCCTTGATCATCGTCTGTCACTCCGGCCCGCTCGACGAAGCGGAGAAGGCAGTCAGGCCCCTCAAGGAGTTCGGCTCACCCGTCGCCGACACGATTGAGCCCAAGCCCTTCGCAGTCCATCAGGCGGCCCTCGACGCCACGCAGCCACCCGGGCGCTACTACTACTGGAAGTCCGACTACATGTCCGGCGTAACCGCGGCGGCACAGGAAACGATCCTTGAAAGCACATCGGACTTTCCTTCGCCGGAGTCCGCGCTCCTCGTCTTCCAGCTTGGCGGAGCCGCTGCGCGCATCGACGATGGCATCTCCGCCGCCGCTCATCGCGACGCTCCATACGTCCTCAACGTCGCGTCCTCTTGCATCGATCCGGACAAGATCGACGCCTGCAAGACCTGGGCCCGCGACACCTGGTCCGCCATGCGCCCCCATTCCACGGGCGGCGCTTACGTGAACTTCCTCACCGAAGACGAGGGTGACGACCGCACGTTAGAAGCCTACGGCAAAGAGAAGTATGACCGCCTGGCCGCCATCAAGACGAAGTACGACCCGGCGAACTTCTTCCGCGTCAACCGCAACATCGCACCAGCCTGATGGGCTCCGCGGACAACCGGTCGCGAACCGCATGAGCACTGGCGATACCGCGGCCGTCACCGCCATCCTCCTCGCCGCCGGCGAGTCCCGGCGCATGGAATCGCCCAAGCCGCTGCTGGCGTGGCAGGGCGCAACTTTGATCGAGTACCAGATCGCCCAACTCTGCGAAGCCGGCGTCGACGACGTCATCGCCGTGCTCGGTCACCGCTCCG
>CBDTZZ010000095.1:0-4871 GCA_965365035.1 uncultured bacterium
TGTAACGTCGACGCCGATTGCGGCGCCGGTCAACGCGAGGCCGCCGACGCCTGACCAGATGGCCGTGGTGTTGCTCTCCTGTGAGGCCTCAGCGTCGAGGCTGAACGGTGGGTACTCGTCCCGCAGCGACACCAGGTAGGCGCTGACGCGGGCGGCCCACCGCATCCAGCCGACGATGAAGCCGCGCAGACCGAGGGGGAATCGGCCCGTGAAGAGGATGGCGAACCAGGAGATGACGATGCAGGCGACGACCGCGAACCAGAGGACGATGAGCACGATGAAGTGGGGGATCGAGGCCAGCGTCTTCCAGATCACCAGCTGCTTGCGCTGGAGGCGATCCGTCTGCTCGACCTCGTAGCGGACTCCCCAGTCACCCTCGAACGGGGGATATTTGTCCGCGATCAGGAAGAAGTAAGAGAACGCGCGCAACACGAAGCGCTGGATGGCGACGATCGCACGGCAGATCCAGCCGACCGGCCGCCCGCGCACGAGGAGGGTGATCCAGTGAGCCAGGATGAGGCCGACGACGAAGCTTCCGAGGATGCCGACGACGATCGAGACGAACAGCGCCAGCGGAATCGCCAGGATGATGCGGAAGCCGGTGCTAAGGCGTGAGACGTCAGCCGGCCCTTCGACCTCGAACGAGACGGGATACGGGGGAGGCTTCCGCGGCGACGGGGTGTCGTAAAGGGCTGTGTCGTCTGTCATTAGGCTGGCTCCATTGCGTCTACGACGGCGATGCCGACGCTTATATCTGAAGAACTCTCTGGCGGCGGATAGGTTAACGAATGCGTTACGCGGCTACTTTCGCCCACTCCACAACCGACTTCCAGATCAGCAGGCCATCTTCGCCGCCCAGAAGTGGCTCGCAGGCGCGCTCCGGGTGCGGCATCATCCCCAGGACGTTGCCGCGCTCGTTGACGATTCCGGCGATGCCGCGCTCGCTGCCGTTGGGATTCGCTTCTGCCGTCACTTCGCCGGCGTCTGTGCAGTAGCGAAAGGCGACGCGGCCCGATGACTCCAGGTCATCGAGCGTGGCCTCGTCCGCGAAGTAGCGTCCCTCGCCGTGCGAGATCGGCACCCGGATGACCTGCCCCGGCTCAAGGAGCGCTGTCCAGGGTGAGGCCACGTTCTCAGCCCGCAGATGCACCCACTCGTAGCGGTACTGCAGCGAGTCGTTGCGCATCAGCGCGCCCGGCAGCAGGTGCGCCTCGCAGAGCACCTGGAAGCCGTTGCAGATGCCGATCACGGGCCTTCCAGCGTCCGCCTCGGTGACGACGCTGCGCATCACCGGCGAAAATCGTGCGATGGCGCCGCAGCGCAGGTAGTCACCGTAGGAGAAGCCGCCTGGGAGGACGATCGCATCGTAGGCCGAGAGATCCGTCTCGCGATGCCAAACAAGGTCGGCCTGCTGGCCTGCAAGCTGCAGCGAGTACTGGGAGTCGTGGTCGCTCCAGGTACCGGGAAAGACGATTACAGCGAAGCGCATGGCCTTTCTCCTTATACCACAGATGCGGCCCCAGTCCGGGACGCGCCTAGCGGCGAGTGGCGGCGGCGAGCACGCGGCGGCGGTACGGCCGCCCCTCGACGGTCATCGACATCTCCATCAACAGAGCGCTTACCGCAGCTTCGCCCATCTCCCGCGCCAGTTCGTCCTTCGCGGCGATGACGCTTGAGTACGTCGCGATCACCGGCTCGGGCCAGCCAGCGATCTCTTCGTAGGCGTCGACCTCGAAGCCGGCGTCGGCGAGTGAGGGCCGATAGTCCTCGACGGGATCGGCGCTGAGTACAGGCAGCGCCGCCACCCGCACCGCGTCCAGCTCGAAGGCTGTGAAGACGAACCGTCCGCCGGGCCGCAGGATGCGGGCGATCTCACGCATCGCCGCGCCCTTGTCCGGTGCGTATTGCAGGGCGTCCTCGCTCGTAGCGCCGTCAACCGACGCATCACCCAGCCCGGTCGCCGCGAAGGAGCCGACACGAAACTCCGCTTGCGCGCCCAGCCCCAGCCTCTCGGCCCGAGCGCTTGCCTTCTTCACGGCCACCGCCGACAGGTCAACGCCAACGAGGTTCGCGCCGGTCTCGCGCGCCAACCAGAGCGCCGGTCCGCCCATGCCACAGCCGAGGCCGGCCAGAGTGTCGCCGCGCTTGAGGCGCAGCTCGCTGGCGGTGCGCCTCAGGTCGCCGAGCGTTGTGAAGCTGATGTGACCGAACTCTTGCGGAAAGTCGGGGCCTTCAGCGTGTTCGTGCCACAGACGGCGGAGCGTCACAGATTTGTCCATGGCGGCGTAAACGGCGTCGTAGCCGGCAGCGACGACGGTGGTCGGCTCGTTCTCCTCCGCGGCACCAGATCGAGCTGCCATTAGCGCTGGTTCAACGGGCCTTGTAGCGCCGCCCGCGCCCCAATCGAGTCCGCTGTTCCACGAAAGTAAACACCGGCACGCCGTAGCCGCAGCTCGTCTGCGTGCTGTCCACGGTGATCTCGACAACCTCTCGCATCGGCAATTCAAGCGTTTCCGCTGGTGACTCTTTCAATATCTCGAACAGGGACGACTCCGCGAGCGGGACGACCTTCGCGCAGCCGTAGAGCCGCACGATTCCGGCGTCTTCCTTCTCCATTGACATCACCATGACCGTGATCGGG
This sequence comes from uncultured bacterium, assembly GCA_965365035.1. Lineage (GTDB taxonomy): Bacteria > Chloroflexota > Dehalococcoidia > SM23-28-2 > RBG-16-64-32 > CF-162. Next base: position 2,642 of record CBDTZZ010000095.1, read on the forward strand.
CCGTCGGTCGTTGCGTGGCGTGCCGTCTCGTTGCCGCTGCCCTTGTAATCCAGGTAGGCGACGTGATTCGGGTCGATGACGTGTAGCGGCGTCGCTCCTTTGGGTGAGAGGTTCACGGGACCCTGGCCGTGCGGTCCGGCGCTAAGGTCCGCGGCCGCGCTGGCCACGAAGAACACCGAGGATTCGCGGATCAGATCCGCCTGCTCGTCTGTGATATGCGAAAAGTGGCCTGCCATATCAAAGCTCCGATCTAGCGATACGATAGCACCTGCTACGCAGACACGCCGGTTGTCCTCTACTATCCCTTTCTCGTAGGATTCTGGCCGTGACCAGCGGCACATTCGCTCTCATCGACGCCATCTTCCGGCCGCGTTCAGTGGCCGTTGTCGGAGCGTCGGCCAACCCTGACTCTCCCGGCTACGACTACGTGAAGTCGCTGCAGGACTTCGGCTTTGGCGGCGACATCTACCCGGTCAATCCCAAAGGCGGCGAGATCCTCGGGCTGCCCGTGTCCGAATCCTTCGCCGACATCCCGGGCGATGTCGATTACGTCATCTCCTGCATCCCCTCCGATCACATCCTCGACCTGCTGGCCGAGTGCGCCAAGCGCAACGTCAAGGCGCTTCAGCTCTTCACCGGGCGCTTCAGCGAGACGGGCCGCGAGGAGGACGCAGCGCTGGAACGGCGGCTGATCGAGGCAGCGCGGGACGCCGGCGTCCGCCTGATCGGACCGAACTGCATGGGGCTGCTGTACCCGGCCCACGGCATCTCGTTCCGGGGCGACATGTACCGGGAGCCCGGGAACGTCGGGTTCCTCTCGCAGAGCGGGAACCTGCTGTTCGAGATCACCCACTACGGCGGCCCGCGCGGTCTGCGCTTCTCGAAGGCGATCAGCTACGGAAACGGCGTCGACCTGAACGAGAGCGATTTCATGTCCTACTTCGGCGCCGATCCGGAGACGAAAGTGATCGGCGCCTACGTCGAAGGCGTGCGAGACGGCCGTCGCTTCCTCGACGCCCTACGCCAAGCGTCCGCGAGCAAACCGGTCGTCGTGCTCAAAGGCGGCCGCACAAGCGCTGGCGGACGAGCCGCCGCCTCGCACACGGCGGCGCTGGCCGGTGCGGCAGCAGTGTGGGAGGCCGCTCTGACCCAGGCCGGCTGCCTGTCCGTCGACACGGTGGAGGACCTGATCGACATGCTGATCGCCTTCTCACGCATGCGGCCGGGAACGGGCACGCGACTGGGCATGGTCGGCTCGGGCGGCGGCCGCTCGGTGCTCACTGCGGACCTCTGCGAGGAGTTGGGTCTCGCCGTCCCCGCGCTGCCAGCGGACATCGAGGCGAAGGTGGCGGAACGCGCGCCTGACCTCGCCGGCTGGCTGACGAACCCGGTCGATCAGTCGATCCTGGCCGGCAGCGGCCTGGGTGGCGGACGCATCCTCGAATGGTTCGACGAGAGCCCGGAGATCGACCTTCTCCTGGCGAACATGAACGAGGCCTGGGCGTTCGGCCGGCCCAACGCGAAGGAGATCCTGCCGCGCATCGCCGACCGCTTCGTCGGCGTCGGCGAGCGCACGAAGAAGCCGTTCGCCGTCGTCCTCGGCCCGTCCGACTACCCGGAGGAGGATCGCTGGCGACTGGTCTCGGAGATGCGCGAACGGCTGGCCGGGGCAGGCCTGGCAGTCTACCCCAGCGTCGAGCGAGCAGTACGTGCGCTAGCCGCGCACACGAAATACTGGCAAGCGCGAAACAGGGGCCCGGCCGAAGCCTGACCCCTGCCGCCCAACGTTCTTCGGGTTCCTAGAAGGGGTAGCCCTTGGCGCCCTGCACACCTTTGAGTGCTGATATCTCGCCGACGTGGTTCGCCGGGTGGATCAGCGCACCGATTCCCAAGAAGTAGGCACGCGAGTTCTTGCCAAAGGATGGCACCTCGATCTCTTCGTCGAGGTCCTCCGGCGACAACGTGCTCAGGTAATCGTCGGTGGCCTTGTAGACGGCCTTCGCGTACTCTCGCGCCTGTGCAAGGTCCACCGTCACGCTGGCCGTCCAGGCGTCGTAGTCGCCGCCGGGTCCAGGGGGCGGAGCGCTCATGCCGGACTTGCCAGCCAACTCGCCCATCATCAGCGGCTGCTGACCGCGAAGGACCATGTTCACGATGAAGTCTTCGGTCGTCAGCAGGTGGGCGTAGCAGGCCCCGATCGGGTGCGCTTTGCCTTCTGGCTTGTGGTCCA
>CBDTZZ010000096.1:0-4817 GCA_965365035.1 uncultured bacterium
GGCCTCATTGCCCGTGTGCTGAAAAGCACTGCAGCCCATCACACAGAGACTACAGCCATTACAGGCCTCAACATTCATTTGAGCACACCTGCGTTCAAGATGTCATGGGGGTCATAGTGTTGTTTCTGTTCTAAAAAATGCTGCCAATGCCGTTCACCGCAAAAGCTTTTGATATGGGCCTTCATGCCCCCACCAAAACGATAGGCCCGGCCGCCCAAACGAGCGCCCAGCTGTGCGTTCGACGCAGCTGAGTTCACGCGGTTCCCCCGGTGATGGTGCGTCTATTCCAGCTACTCCTCGACGACGACTCCCTTCCAGAACGCGACGTGGCCGGCGATGCTGGCAGCCTCGGACTTGGGCGTGGGGGGCGGCGCTAGTGATGGCGGGTGGCGCGCTGGCCGGCGGCTTCCTGGGCGTCGGCGTAGCGCGCAGGCTGGGCGAGGCCTGGCTGCGGCGCGCTGTAGTCGTTCTGGGCGTCGTTGTGGCCGTCATCCTGCTCTTGGCCTAGGTTTGCCCTCACTTCCTGCCCCTCTGCCACTTCGTGGGTGAGGAGAGATCGAAGGCGCGGTCGCTCGCAATCTGCGCAAATCTATCTTGTTCGGTGTTAGCCCTGCACAGATAATGGTGTTCGAATCGGGAGTAGAACATGCAATATCGCGAACTCGGAAACAGCGGCCTGAAGGTCTCGACTGTGGGCTTCGGGCTCTGGACGGTGACAACGACATGGTGGGGGATCACGGACGACGCCGTAGGCATCGGCCTGCTGCGGCGGGCGCACGATCTGGGCGTCAACTTCTTCGACACCGCTGATACATACGGCAACGGCAAAGGCGAGACGCTGCTGGCCGAAGCGCTGGGCCAAAAGCGCGACGAGATCGTCATCGCGACGAAATTCGGCTACGACTGGTACAACCACCCCTCACGCCGTGGCCAGCAGGAGCGGCCGCACGACTGGTCGCCGGACTTCGTGCGCTTCGCCTGCGAGGAGAGCCTGAAGCGCCTGGACACGGACTACATCGACTTCTACCAGATGCACAATCTGCGCATGACGGCGATCGAGAGCGACGAGCTGAGCGCGACTCTGGAGGACCTGAAGTCGGCGGGCAAGATCCGTCACTACGGCGCGGCGCTGGGCCCGGCGATCGGCTGGGAAGAGGAGGGGCTGGCCGTAATCCGGGATCGTGACATCGCCGGGTTGCACCAGATTTACAATTTGCTGGAGCAGGATCCCGGCCGGCGGCTGACAGAGGCCTGTGAGGCGAAGGGCGTCGGCGTTATCTGCCGCGTCACGCACTCCTCCGGCCTGCTGGAGGGCAACTACACGCTCGACACCAAGTTCGACAAGAGCGACCATCGAAGCCACCGCAAGCGCGAATGGCTGGTAGAAGGCCTGCAGAAGGTTGACCAGCTGGCGTTTCTGACCGAAGGAACGGGGCGTACGATCGGACAAGCGGCGCTGCAGTGGCTCCTGGCCTCGCCAACCGTCGCCTCCACGCTGCCTAACATCTACAACGAAGAGCAGCTGGTCGAGTTCACGCAGGCCGCCGAAGTACCGCCGCTCAGCGAAGACGAACTGACGCGCGTTCAGCAGCTGTACGACGGCAATTTCGGCCTTGAGCCACAGGAAGCAGCCGTCGGTGAGTGACCGCCAGGCTGGCCGCGGCAACTCCGGAAGCTCGTCAGGCGGGCATGGGGACGAGGCCGGCGGCCGTCGCCAGATCGTCAAGTTCTCGTTCTACCGCGTCGATCCGGCGTGGCGCCAGCTGCCTGTCGCGGAGCGCGAGGCAGGCAAGGACGCGCTCGTCGCTGTCGTGGATGGCTTCTCCGACCGGCTGCAGGTCCGCAGCTACTCCGTCGTCGGCTTTCGGGGCGACGCCGACGTTTTGCTCTGGCAGATCGGCGAGCGCCTCGAGGACATACAGGCGCTGGCGACCGACGTGATGCGTACGCCACTGGGACCGTACCTCTCGATGCCGTACTCCTACCTGGCGATGACGCGCAAGTCGCAGTACGTGAGCGCGGCCGAGGCCGAGGCCCGGCTGCACCTGCACCCGGCCGAGTCGAAGTACTTCTTCGTCTATCCTTTCGTGAAGACGCGGGAGTGGTACCAATTGTCGCTCGAGGAGCGGCAGGAGATGATGACCGCGCACATAGCCGTCGGGCGCAAGTACCCGTCGGTGAAGCTGAACACGACGTACTCGTTCGGACTGGACGACCAGGAGTTCGTGGTCTCGTTCGAGACGGACGAACCGGCGGACTTCCTCGACCTTGTGATGGAGCTGCGCGGGGCGAAAAGCAGCCTCTACACGCTGAGCGACACTCCGATCTTCACCTGCATCTCGCTGGGACTGCGCGAGGCGCTGGACACGCTAGGCGCGCCGGGCGACCCGGTAAACGCTGCAGCAGCACAGGCGGTTGGCGAGCAATGGCAGCGCGTCGCCGACGACGCGGACGTCCCTGACGGCGCCGCCAAGACGATCTACTTCGCGGGCGAACAGGTGGCGCTCGTGCGCTCAGGCCGACAGCTGTACGCAGTGGCGAACCGCTGCTCCCACGCCAACGCTTCGCTCGCTGAAGGTACGGTCGCCGACGGGGCCTTGACCTGCCCCTCCCACGGCTCGACGTTCGATCTGGCGACCGGCGAGCCTTCGTGTGGCCCCGCGAACCGGCCGCTGACGACGTACGCCGTACGTTCGGAAGACGGCGGCATCTGGCTGGCGCAGCGTGCGCCAGTGCCGGGCTCCACATCCGGAGCCTGACCGGCGAGCGCTGCTTGCGTATCCTTGTGCTCATGCGTCTCTGGGGCGTGGCCTTTGCTCTTCTCGCGCTCCTCGTCCTGACGGCTTGCTCGTCCGGCGAGCCGAGCACGATAGCATCGACCCGCGAGCCTTCCACTCCCACGATCACCCCGGCGCCGACGCCGAGCCCCTCGCCGGTAACATTCACGTCCGTCATAGCAGTCCCGCCGACCGCCTCAGCGACGCCTGTGCCGATCCACCACTCCGGGCCGTACACGGTGGCGATCGAGGCCGGACATGGCGGCCCGAGCTGGCTCGGCGCGGCTGGCTACGGGGCGAGCGGCGAACGGTTGATCGAGAAAGATCTGACGCTGGACACGGCGCTGCGGCTGGACGAGTTGCTGCGCGAGGCCGGCTTCGAGACGGTACTGGTCCGCGACGGCGACTTTACGCTGACGCCGTTCGACGGTGCGGAATACCGGCCGAACATGATCGCCGAGACGCAGGCCCGAGTCGACCTCGTCAACGCCTCACGCGCTGACGTTCTCGTCTCGATACACTTCAACGGCTCGGCCTACTCGTCGCTGCGTGGGACGGAGACGTACTACAACCCGGACAGGTCGTTCGGCGCAGAGAGCTATGCGCTGGCCTCGTTCGTGCAGGCGGAAGTACTGCGCAAGCTGGCCGGTTTGGAGCACGAGGTGAGCGACCGAGGCGTCCGCAACGACGCGGAAGTCGGCGGTGACCCCAACAACGCGCACTCGTATCTGCTGGGCACCAACGATGGCTTCCGTCCGAGCCTGATGCCGGGCGTCATTTCGGAGCCTCTGTTCCTGAGCAACGCGGACGACGCCGCGCGAATCGCCGAAGAGGAGACGCGGCAACGCCTGGCGGAGGCGTACCGCGACGCCATCATGGCTTACTTCGTCTGGTTGCAGTCTTAGGCTGCACGCGCGTCGGCCCAGCCCGCTAGCTACGCCACGAATGTGCAGGGTATTGTCACCCTGCGTTCACCTTCACCCGTCCTTAACCGCGTCACAGACGCTCGTCCACCGGTGTTGCCCCGTATGGATGACGGATGTGCCTTCGGTGCGCCGTCGCTCGAACAACGACTCGAACCAGGGAGGGACAACGTGAAATTAGTGCTGGTCGTCGGGGAAAGGCCAGAGCAGGCGAGCGCTCTCGCGGAGCGCCTCGGTCTACTTGGAGTGGACGCGATTGCGTGCGCTCGAGACTTTGGGCTCGCTGTACGATCGCTGGTGGCTCACGACGTGTCCCTGATCCTGCTCGATGTCGATGACTCCCAGGACAGCGCAAGGCTCATCGGAACTCTCAACGATGTCTGTGACGCACCGGTAATCGCCAGAGGTGTGATGACCGACACCGATCATGTCGTCGCATACCTTGAGTCTGGCGCTGCCGATTTCGTAAGCCGGACCACGACCCTCCCTGTTCTTGCTGCGAAGATTCAGTCCCTGCTGCGATCGGTGCACTCAAACGGAAGCGCCGCCGCTCTGATTGAGGTCGGAGAGGTTTCGATTGACCTGCGCAGCCGATCCGTAACGAGGGGAAACGAGGAGATTTCCTTGACGCCCCTTGAATACAGCCTCCTCAGTGAACTGGCGGCGAACATGGGTCGCGCGTGCAAGCGCAAGGACCTGCTGACCAGCGTCTGGGGCGAAGACTTCACGAGCTGCTCTCACTACCTGCGCCTGTATGTTGGCTACCTGAGGCAAAAGCTGGAAGACGACCCTCGCCGGCCGCGTATGCTCCTGACCGAGTGGGGTTACGGGTACAAGCTAGTGGAGCCAAAAGGCGCGCCGCTCAAGCAAGCGCGCGGTTCGCTTCGCCTCGCTTCGCAGGGTTGATCTTCGAAGCTGAGGCGTAGAATCGTAGAGACGCCTTCGCTCCTGGCGTCGAGGCTTCGCGGCTCCATAACGACCTATCCTGTGCCCTCTGGAAGCGCGTACTTTGCACCCTCGAGGCCCGCGACGAGTTGGAGGCGGCCCTCACACTCCGCCTTTGCCGCCTTCAGGAGCCGGTCAAGCGTCGAGTCGTCGTGCGCGGGATCATGGTGGA
>CBDTZZ010000097.1:0-4811 GCA_965365035.1 uncultured bacterium
GACGTTGAGGTTGAACGAGTCCTGCTTGCCCAGCCCGGCGACGATGACGCGCGGTGATGTCATTCGCCCGAGCGTGTGGATGAGTAAGGCCTCGCCGGCCTTGCCCTTGATCTCGCCTTCGCTGATGAGGGCGCTGATGCCACCCCCAAGCGCGGCATCGACGGCGCCCGTCGCGCCGCCGGGGCTCTTCACACCCTGGAAAAGGTTGACGATGATCACCTTCGCGTCGCTTTGTGTAATGTCTCCGCTCTCGACGTTAATTTTCACGTTGGGCTCCTTCCAGGGGGCGTGCTGTTCTGGGCGTGGATGATAGCGGGAGTGCTGGGCAAAGGCGGCCGTTCACTATTCGGCCTTGCGCTTCGTGCGGCGCTTGGTTGCAGTGCCGTTGTTGCGTGAGCCGCGGCGGGTCGCCTTCTTTGCGGGCCGCTTCTTGGCCTTCGCGCGTACCGGTGGCTTTAACGCCTTCATCAGGCCTTCCGGGTCCTCTACCGAGACGGCGATGCGTTCCATCGGTAGGACGCCCCAGACGCGCGAGCGACCACCGAGGCTGACCTCGACCACGTTTTGGTAGGAGCCGACCAGGCCAATCAGGCCGCGCAGGTTGCTGCGCCAGCCGATGCCCATCCACCAGGGCCAGCTGCGAGCCTTCACGTTGCCGATGTCTTCACGGCTCTCGATATGGTTGAAGAAGTAGCCGAAGTGGAACGTCACTGCCTCAGGCGTCACGTCCACGTAAGAGTTGCTGTGTGTAGCGCCGCCGATTAGCATTCCCGGCGCCCATAGTCTGTCAATTCGCATCTGGAATCGGGCCATTACGCGTTTCCCTTTCCTGAGGTGATCGTGTCGATCTCCGCCAGCTCCTTCGGCGACAGTTGGAGGTCGGCTGCGGCTGCGTTCTGCTCTACCTGCTCCGGCTTCGTCGCGCCGGCGATGACGCTGGAGACGACTTCCTGGCTGGCGAGCCAGCCGATTGCGATGTCCAGCAGGCTCTTGTCTCGTTCTGCGGCGAACTTCTGCAACCCCTCGACGACATCAAAGTTGCGGTCCGTCAGCAACCGCTCTCCGCGGGCGCCCCAGGCCCCGATGCGTGTGTCATCGGCCGGCGCCTCGCCGCGGCTGTACTTGCCGGTGAGGAGGCCGCTGGCCAGCGGGAAGTAAGGCAGCAGGCCGATGCCGTACTTGCGGCAGGCCGGCACCAGCTCTCGCTCAGCGCGGCGGTCGATCAGGCTGTATTCGTTCTGCGCCGTGATGAACGGGTTCAGGTGCTCGCTCGTCGTCACCCAGTGCGCCTCGACGGCCTGCCACGAGGACATGTTAGATGAGCCGATGTAGCGTACCTTGCCGGAGCGCACGAGGTCGTCCATGGCCCGCAACGACTCCTCGATCGGCGTGTTGAGGTCCGGGAAATGGTACTGATAGAGGTCGATGTAGTCGGTGTTCAGTCGGCGCAGGCTGGCCTCGACCGCCTGCATGATGTAGCCTCGCGAGCCGCCTCGGTTGCCCGGGCCTTCGCCCGTCGGGCCGCCGAACTTCGTGGCGACGATGACGTGTTGGCGTCGCTCGCCCAGCGCCGCACCCAGGAACTGCTCGGATTGCGTGCCGCCGTAGATGTCGGCTGTGTCGAAGAAGTTGATCCCCAGCTCCAGCGCTCGGCCCACGACCTCCGCTGACTTCTCTTTGTCGATGCGCATGCCGAAGTTGTTGCAGCCCAGCCCAACGGCCGAGACCTGGAGGCCGGATGAACCAAGGGACTTGTACTCCATATGCTGGGGCTCCTTTCGCGTCGCTCAGACAGCGACGGCGAGATCGATCTGGTGTCGGCTTAGCTCCGCGACGACGCTTTCGGCGACTGCGGCGTCGGCTTCGATGAGCGGCAGCCGCAGCCCGCCGACCTGGAAGCCGACGTGGTTGAGTGCGTACTTGAGGGGGATCGGATTCGGCGCGGTGGTCATCAGAGTCTTCATCAGCGGCAGCAAGCGGCGGTGGATCGTCGCCGCCTCGGCGCCGCGGCCGTCGAGTTGAGCCTCGATCATCGCCCGCATCTGCAGGCCGACGAGGTGCGTAGAGACGCCGATGACGCCGTAACCGCCGATCGCGACGATCGGCAGCGCCATTTGATCGTCGCCGCTCCAGACGAGAAAGTCGTGCGCGCCCTCGATGATCTCGGCGATCTGTTCGAGGTCTCCGGACGCCTCTTTGACGCCGGCCATATTCGGGATCTCCGCCAGGCGCAGCTGCGTCTCCGCTGTGACGTTGACGGCGGTGCGGCTCGGGATGTTGTAAAGGATGCACGGCAGCGACGTGGCGGCGGCGATCGCCTGGAAGTGGCGGAAGAGGCCCTCCTGCGGCGGCCTGCTGTAGTACGGCGCCGTCAGCAGCAGCGCGTCGACGCCGATCGACTCGGCCTCACGCGACAGATCGATGCTGGCGGCCGTGTTGTTCGTGCCCGTGCCGGCGATGACGGCTCCGCGGTCCCCGACCGCAGCCTTTACTTCGCGGAAGAGCGCCAGCTTCTCGTCGTGCGACAGCGTCGGTGCCTCCCCCGTCGTGCCGGCGACGACGAGTCCGTCGCTACCGGCTTCGAGAAGAGCGAGCGCGAGACGCTTGGCCTGGTCATAGTCCACCTCCCCTTCGTGATCGAAGGGAGTGGCCATGGCCGTTAGCACGCGTCCGAGTTCCATTGGGCGACCTCCGCTGAATTTCGTATCTAGGCGTGGCGAAATTCTACCACAGCGCCTCGCCTGCCCGCGTTCGCCGACGGCGTTATAATGGCGTCCCATGCTAGATCGTCTGCGCCGCGTCTTCCGCCGCGAGCCCGAAGCCTATCCGGAGCTGCCCGACGTCACGCTGACGCCGATAGGCTACATCCGCAACCGCGTTAAGGAGCCGATGCCGGACGGCTGGGCCAACGTAGAGTCGCGTGTGATCATACGGCCCGAACTGGCGGACATGCTCCTCAACCTCAGCGACTACTCGCACGTGATCATCGTCTTCTGGCCGCACGAAGTCCCGGCGGACGTGCGCGGGTCGAAGCCGCAGCTGCACCCGCGTGACGACGAGGAGAACCCGCTGATGGGAGTGCTAGCCACGCGCAGCCAGATCAGGCCGAACCCGCTGCTCACGACGCCTGTGCCGCTGCTTGCCGTCAACGACAACGTGCTAAAGGTGCGTGGCCTCGACGCCATCGACGGCTCTCCCGTCCTCGACGTCAAGCCTTACTTGCCGTACTACGACTCCATCGCGGACGCCCGGTTGCCGAAGTGGGTCGAGGACGCGCAAGCATGGCGCAACTGGTGACCGGGCCGGAAGGCCGCGTCCGCGAAGTCTACGAGCGTCTCGCCCGGCGCTACGGGCCGCGCGGCTGGTGGCCCGCTGACGGTCCGTTTGAGGTGATCGTTGGGGCGATCCTCACGCAACGGACAGCCTGGACGAACGTAGAGAAGGCGCTGGCGAACCTGAAGCAAGCAGACGCGCTCTCGCCCGCCGCCATGCGCGCGCTTTCGGCCGCCGAGCTGGCGCAGTTGATCCGTCCAAGCGGCTTCTACCGGAGCAAGGCGCGCAAGCTGTTGGCCTTCCTCGAGATGCTGGACGCGCGCTTCGGCGGTGACCTCGATCGCCTGCTGGCGGCGCCGGCTGACGAGCTGCGGGCGTCTCTCCTCGCTACTTATGGCATCGGCGCGGAAACAGCGGACGCGATCCTCGTCTATGCGGCGCGGCAGCCGTTCTTCGTCGTCGATGCTTACTCCCGGCGGACGTTCTCGCGCATGGGCGTCCGGCCCGGCCGAGACACGTACGATGCCTGGCAACGGCTGTTCGAAGCGTCTCTGCCACGGGACGCGGCGCTCTTCGGCGAGTACCACGCGCTGATCGTGGAGCATGCGAAGGACGTTTGCCGTGCCGAGCCGCTGTGTGATCGATGCGTGCTGGCCGTGGTCTGCGAGACGGGACTAGCCCGTCATCAGGTAACCGGCGATGAGCGAGTAGTGCAGGACGCTGCCGCCGATGACCAGGACGTGGAAGACTTCGTGATAGCCGAAGACGCTAGGGAACGGGTCCGGCCGGCGTAAGGCGTAGATAACGCCGCCGGCCGAGTAGAGTAGGCCGCCGCCGGCGAGCAAGAGGAGCGGCACGAGCGCGAACCAGTCGGTCAGCTCGGTCGCCGCTACGAGCGCGACCCAGCCGGTCGCCATGTAGAGCCCGACGCCAAGCCATCGCGGCGCGTCCGGCCGCACGAGCTTGAGCACGATCCCCACAGCGGCGATAGACCAGACGATGGCGAGGATGCTGAGGCCCCAGGCGTCGCTGGCGACGAGCAGGCAGAACGGGGTGTAGGTGCCGGCGATGAGCACGAAGATCATCGCATGATCCAGACGCTTGAGGACGGCGTGCGCGCGGCGTCCCCACGTGATCGTGTGATAGGTGCCGCTGATCGTGTAGAGAGCGATCAGGCTGACGGCGAAGATGCCGCCCCCGACGTAGGCCCGCGGCGAGTCGGCGAGCAGGACGAGGACGACGCAGCCGACTACGGCCGCCAGCGCGGCGGCGAGGTGAAAATAGCCCCGAAGAAGGGGCCTGCGTTCGTTCAATCTTCCAGCCCTCATCATGTGCAACAGGTATCGTCGCACGGCCGTTACGATTGCGCCATACGCGGTGTTAAGACGGCGTGAACACGCTGGCGGCGTGTAACGCGGGGATTGAGCCGCCGTCTTTATTTATGGTCCCAAACCCTCCCTTTTGGGCTCGTCGCAGGATGTCTCCGGCAAGGTGTCCTGTGACGACAAGCAACCGAAACCGCCCCGCCATAACGGCGG
>CBDTZZ010000098.1:0-4785 GCA_965365035.1 uncultured bacterium
CCCGCCTCAGGCGTAATATAGCCGACCCGAAGACGCTAGACTCCCACCACTTCGAGGCCGCAGGCAGGCGTGGCGTGATTGTCGATGTGCGGACGCCGGAAGAACATCTCGCCGGGCACATCCCGGGCTCGCTGAGTAATCCGTTTCGCGATGTCTTCGGTGTGTGGCAGGGGTGGCTGATCGGGCTTGGCACGCCGCTGTCTTTCGTTTGCGACGGCCAGCCGCTGGAGCAGGTGATCGATGAGTGCTTACTCGTGGGCCACGAAGAGCTGACTGGGGTTCTTGAGGGTGGATTCGCGGCCTGGGAGCGGGCCGGCCTCCCCGTCGCCTCCGATCCCTACCTCTCGCCGGCCGACGCCCGCAAGGCGATCCTGGACGGCGCCTTCGTACTCGACGTGCGCGAGCCTGATGAGTGGGCGGTATCCCGGATCGAAGATGCGCTGCACATTCCGCTGGGGTCGCTGCAAGACCGCTCGCCAGAGGTTCCGCGAGACCGCCCCGTGCTCGCTTACTGTGGCGCTGGCCAGCGCTCCTCTTCCGCTGCATCGGTCCTGGAACGCGCTGGCATCGAGATCGTCATGACCGTCCGCGGCGGCTTCGGCGCCTGGGTCGACGCCGGCGAACCCGTTGTGACGTGAAAAGGCCGGGGCACTATCGCCCCGGCCTCACTAACCACTAACCACTGTCCACTACCTACACCTCGCGGTATTCGCCCTCGACGGTGCCTTCTTCTGCGCCCTCTTCCTCGGCGCCGTCAGCGCCTTCGCCGCCATCGCCTGCGCCTTCCGTCGTGCCGTTCTCAGCGCCGACTCCGGCTCCTTCCGCGCCATCGCCGTAGACGGCTGAGCCGGCCTTCTGCAAAGCCTCGCCCAGCGCCTCGGTTGCGCCCTTCAGCGTCTCGTTCGAGGCGTCGTCGCTGGCGAGGGCGTCGCGGAGATCTTTGACGCGGGCTTCGATGTCTGCCCGGACGTCGGCCGGGATCTTTTCGCCGGCCTCGGTCATCGTCTTCTCCGCCGTATAGGCTAGCGAGTCCGCCTGGTTGCGCAGCTCGACGCCTTCGCGGCGCGTGCGGTCGTCCTCGGCGTGGGCTTCGGCGTCGCGCTTCATCTGCTCGATCTCTTCCGGGCTCAGGCCCGTGCCCGCCTGGATTGTGATCTTCTGCTCGCGCCCGGTGCCCGTATCGCGGGCCGAGACGTGCAGGATGCCGTTGGCGTCGATGTCGAACGTCACTTCGATCTGAGGCATGCCGCGGGGCGAAGGCAGGATGCCGTCCAGGATGAAGCGCCCCAGCGATTTGTTGTCGCTCGCCATGCCGCGTTCCCCCTGGAGCACGTGGATCTCGACCGACGCCTGGTTGTCGGAGGCGGTCGAGTAGGTCTTGGACTTCGATGTGGGAATCGTGGTGTTGCGCGGGATGATCGCGTCGGCGACCCCGCCCAGCGTCTCGATCGCCAGCGAAAGCGGCGTCACGTCCAGCAGCAGCACCTCGCGCACGTCGCCCTTGAGGACGCCGGCCTGGATCGCTGCGCCGATGGCTACGACCTCGTCCGGGTTTACGCCCTTGTGGGGCTCGCGCCCGAAGAACTCCTTCACCTTGCTGGTCGCTAGTGGCATGCGTGTCTGCCCGCCGACGAGGATCACCTCGCCCACTTCGTCCGGCTTCATCTTCGCGTCGTCCAGCGCCTGGCTCAGCGGTCCCATCGTCCTCGTCACGAGGTCGCCGACGAGCTGCTCGAGCTTGGCGCGCGAAAGCGTGATCGCCAGGTGCTTCGGCCCGGACGAGTCCGCCGTCACGAACGGGAGGTTGATCTCGGTCTGTTGGGTGGAGGAAAGCTCGACCTTGGCCTTTTCGGCGGCCTCCTTGAGGCGCTGCAGGGCCATGCGGTCCTGGCTCAGGTCGATGCCCTGGTCCTTCTTGAACTCGTCGATTAGCCAGTCGATGATCTGCTGGTCGAAGTCGTCGCCGCCCAGGTGCGTGTCGCCGTTGGTCGACTTGACGTGGAACGTGCCGTCGCCGATCTCCAGGATCGAGATGTCGAACGTGCCGCCGCCCAGGTCGTAGACGGCGATCATCTTCTCGTCCTTCTTCTCCAGGCCGTACGCTAGCGCGGCGGCCGTCGGCTCGTTGATGATGCGCAGGACGTCGAGCCCGGCGATCTCGCCCGCGTCCTTGGTCGCCTGACGCTGTGAGTCGTTGAAGTAGGCGGGGACGGTGATCACGGCCTCGGTCACCTCGTCGCCCAGGTAGGCCTCCGCGTCGGCCTTCAGCTTCTGCAGGATCATCGCGCTCAGCTCCGGCGGGCTGTATGACTTCTCGCCCATCCAGATGCGGGCGTCGCCGTTCTCTGCGGCGTCGATCTTGTAGGGCAGCACCTTGAGGTCGCGCTGCACCTCCTCATCGTCGAGGCGGCGGCCCATCAAGCGCTTGATCGAGAAGACCGTGTTCTCGGGATTCGTCACGCCCTGCCGCTTGGCGACCTGGCCGACGAGCCGCTCACCGGCCTTGTTGATGGCGATCACGGACGGCGTAGTGCGGCCGCCTTCGGCGTTGGGGATGACGACGGGCTCGCCGCCCTCCATCACCGCCATCGCGCTGTTCGTAGTTCCCAGGTCAATTCCGATTGCTCTAGCCATTTGTGGACTCTCCTTTTGTTTCTTCCGTCGCTTCGTCGCCCTTGCCGACGACTACCATCGCCGGGCGCAGGACGCGGTCGTGCAGCATGTAGCCGCGCTGCACTTCGCTTATCACCTTGTTCTCTTCGCCTTCCGCGTGCGCCACGGCCTCGTGGAACTGCGGGTCAAACGTCTCGCCCTCCGCCTTGATCGGTTGTACGCCGGCGCTTTCTAGCAGCGCTAGCAGCTTGCGGTAGATCAGGCGCACGCCGTCGAACCACGTCATGCCGGCGACGTGACTGTCCAGCGACTGAAAAGCGCGCTCGAAGTCGTCCACGATCGGCAGGATGTTGATGATCAGCGAGGCACCGGCGTAGCGCGCGGATTCCGTGCGCTCTTGTTCAGCGCGGCGCTTGACGTTCTGCAGGTCGGCTTCGGCGCGGCGCCAGTTGTCCAGGTAGCGCTGCGTCTCCTCCTCGGCCTTCTTCAGGCGCTCCTCAACGGGCAGCTCTTTGGCTTCTCCCGTCTGGGCGTCGCTCGTCTCGGCGCCGGGGCCGTCGGGGGACTGGGGCGAATCGGCGGGCTGTGTCGTTTCCTTCTCCATCTTGTCTCCGGTCCTTACTCTCTGCGGGTGGGGCTGCCCTTCGGGGCGGTCGGAAAGCCGTGTGGCTGCGACGTTCGTGCCGGCCTAGGCGAAGTAGACGCCGAGCATCTCTTCCATCAGCGTCGACATGTAGCGCACCATCGCCACGTTGCGGCCGTAGTGCATGCGCGTCGGGCCAACTACGCTGAGCTTCCCGCGCAGGCCTTCTGGACCGCCGTATCGCGTCGTCACGACGCTGCACAGCTGCATCTCGTTAACTGGGTGCTCGCCGCCGATGATGATCGACACGGCGTGCTCCTCAGAGGTCTCGTCACGGCCGGCCGGCATCGGTATCGCCTTCGAGATGTTGCGCTCCTCGAGGACGCCCAGCAGGTCGACGACGCGCTCTCCCTCCGTGAACTCCGGTTGCATGAGCAGGTCGCGCACGCCGTCCATGAACGACGGCTCGGGCGTCAGCTCGTCGGCGGACTTCAGGAGGTCAGTCGTCGCCTGGCGCACGGATATCTCGACGGGCGAGGAGACGATCTTCTGCTCGCTGATCTCAGCGGCGCTCTTGCCCGCCATCAGTTCGTTGAGGCGCCGCGCCAGCGACGTCAGCTCCTCCTGGGAGAACGGCTGGTCGAGCGTCAGCGTCTGCTGAAGCACGCGGGCCTCTTCGAGGACGATGATGAGCAACGCCAGGTAGTCGTGCACGCCGACAAGCTCGATCCAGCGTACGCGGGGTTCGGGCGAGTGGGGCGTAGTCACGACGGCGGCGTTGCGCAGCCGGGTGGCCAGGATCGCTGCCGCCAGCCGCGCCCACTCTTCGAGTTCGCGCGCCGCCTGGTGGAACTGGTGGCGGATCGTCTGGCGGAGGTCCTCCGTCAAGGCCTCCTCGGGCATCAGCGATTCGACGTAGTAGCGGTAGCCGGTATCTGTCGGCACGCGGCCTGCGGAAGTATGCGGCTGGGCAACGAGACCCTCGTCCTCCAGGGCGGCCATCTCATTGCGGATGGTGGCAGCTGAGAGCGACAGCTCGTACTTGTCGACGAGGGTTCGTGAGCCGACGGGCTGCGCCGTCTCGACGTACTCTTCGACGATGTGCCTTAGGAGCTGTTTGCGGCGGTCTGTAAGCATGATTTGTACCTAAATTGGCACTCGCATGGTGAGAGTGCTAACCGCAGTGAGAGTAGCACCGAGAGCCCCATTCTGTCAAGCAATACGGGGCCGCGCAGGCCCGCCGGACGCCAGTTCAACGGAGCGTCTCTGACGGAGACGAATTCCTGTTGACCACCGTTCGTGGCGATTGCTATACTCACGGCGGTTTCCCCGGGTGTGATCAATCGCCCAGCCCCGCCACCGATGAGTCTGAGACCGCACGAAGGAGCATCCCCATGGCAGACAACGACGAAGGCCAGGACGACGGCCAGGAAGACGAGGACCAGGAAGAGAAAAGCGGAGGCCACAAGAAGCACCTCTTTGGCCTCGTCGCGGCCGTCGGCGCCGGCGTCGCAGCGCTCGCGATCTGGAAGAAGCGCAGCGGCGGCGACGATGACGAAGACGATGACGACGACGAAGACGACATCTAG
>CBDTZZ010000099.1:0-4781 GCA_965365035.1 uncultured bacterium
CGGCATCGTCGCCGTCGCCGGTGCCGGCGCCCAGGAGGATACGTCGGAAGACAACCCCGGCGAGCACTACCTCGAACTGCTGGCCGGTAACCTCGGCGTCACCGTTGACGAGCTAGAGGCGGCCCTCACACAGAGCCACCTCGACCGGATCGACGAAAAGGTCGCTGACGGCACGATCACGGAGGAAGAAGCGGCAGAGATCATCGAGCGGGTCGAGAGCGGCGAAGGACGCCTGTTCCCGCCGTTCGGTCGCCACGGCGGCCAGGGCAAGATGCACAGGCTTCACGGCCTGATAGTCGAGAACTCCGCTGAGGTCCTCGGCCTGGAGGTCGAGGCGCTGAAGGATCAGCTGCACGACGGCAACAGCCTCGCCGACGTGGCGACAGCTCAGGGCGCGGACATCGAGCAGTTCAAGGCTGACGTCCTCACCGGCGTCGCGGCCGACCTCGACGAGAAGGTCGCCGACGAGTCGATCACGCAGGAGCAGGCCGACATGATCCTTGAGAAGATCACCGAGTCGATCGATCGCATCGTGGAAAAGGTGCCGGGCGAAGGCTCTGAGGACGGCGCTCGCTCCTTCGGCGGCCAACGCTTCGGAGGCTCGGGCCAGACCGACGACATCGAGGCGACGACCACCATCTTCCTCAACTGACGATCAGACAGCCGCGGCTCCCTGGCTCTACCCCCCAGGGCCCGGCTGGTAGCGGATGGATGTGCAGAGGCGGCCTTCGGGCCGCTTCTGTACGTCGGCGCCTCTGCCTCTAGTACGTATCGATGACCTTGCGGGCAGCAGAGAGCGCCATCACGTCGTTCGTGCCGTCCTCGATCAGCGAGGCGCGGGCGTCGCGGAAAAGCTTCTCGATCAGCATCTCCTTCGCGAGGCCCATGCCGCCGTGAAGTTGCATGGCGTCGCTGGCCACCTTGAACGCAGTGTTGGTGCAGAAGATCTTGGACGCTTGCGAGTACTGCGTTTGGGGCGGGCTCGTTTCCGCGTTGTAGATCAGGGCGGCGCGTGAGAATTGGCGCGCTGCCTCAACGCTGATGAACATGTCGGCTAGCTTCAGCTGCACCGCCTGGTGCTCCGTGATCGGCTTCGTTCCCTGCACGCGGTTGCGGGCGTAGTCCAGGCCCTCTTCGAAGGCGGCGCGGGCCAGGCCGGTAAACGTGGCGCCCATGAAAGCGTTGGCGGCGGCCAGCACTGAGTGGATCATGTACGGGTAACCACCGGGCTCGACGAGCATGAACGGCTTAGGCAGGCGAACGTTGTCGAAGAAGATCTCGCCCTGGTTCAGCGCCCGCTGACCGAGTTTGTCGAGCGGCTTGCCCCTCGTGATGCCCGGCAGGCTAAGCGGGACGAAGGCGACGCCGCCACCCTCCTGGCCCTGGCTGCGGTCGGTGTTCAGGAAGAGTAGTGCGTGTGTGGCCACGGTGCCGTTGGAGACCCACGCCGACTTCTGGCCATTGATCACCCACTCGTCGCCGTCCAGACTGGCGCGCACGTCGCCAGCCGCCTCCGGATCGCGAAACTGGGGCGTGCCGACCATCAGCATGTCGGAGCCGTGCTGCGGCTCGGTGATCGCCCAACAGCCGATAAAGCGCGCTTCGCTGTCCTGGGAGAAGGGCAACACGTGGTCTTTGAGGATGTCCTGGTTGCCGCTCATAGCAGCGTAGCCGAACGGAAACGAGGTGACGCCGATGCCGACGGCGAAGTCGGCGCTGCCCCAGCCCATTTCTTCCGTGAAGATGTGGCGGGCCAGCGGGGTCAGGCCGGCCCCGTTCAGCGCCGCCGGCAGGTAGCTCCGGCTGTACCCCAGTTCGTAGGCCTTCCGCATGACGTCCCAGTACGGCGACTCTTCGTCAATCACCTTCTCCGGCGGCATCTTGTCCAGCTCCATCGCCGCCGGCCTCAGAACATCGGCCGCGAAGCGGTGGACCTGCTGCTTGATCGCCTCTTCCTCTTCGGTCAGGTTCAGATTCAGCTCGAGATATGTCGCCATCGTGGTGCCCCTCTTTCGTCTGCTCCCGTACTTTATCCGCGTCAGAGAGCGCTGGCCAGCCTATAATGATCGCCGATGCGTGAGAATCAGCTGAAGAACCTGTGGGCCAAGGACGATCCGGCGCTCGGCGGCTGGCTGGGCATTCCCTCAAGCACTTCGGCCGAGATGATGGCCCACGCCGGCTTCGACTGGCTGTGCGTCGACATGCAGCACGGCGCGATCGATTACCAGGTCGCCGTCACGATGCTGCAAGCGATCTCGACCACCGACACCGTGCCAATCGTACGCGTACCGTGGAACGAGCCGGGGATCATCATGAAGATGCTCGACGCCGGCGCCTACGGCGTGATCATCCCCATGGTCAACTCTCGCGCAGAGGCTGAAGCAGCCGCCGCCGCTTGCCGCTACGCTCCGGACGGCATCCGCAGCTACGGGCCGGCGCGCGCAGTTCTCTACGCCGGACCGGAGTACGTCAGCCGCGCCAACGAAACGGTCCTTTGCATCCCGATGATCGAGACCCGCGAGGCCGTCGCCAAGGTCGACGAGATCGTGAGCACGCCCGGCGTCGACGTCGCCTTCATCGGGCCCAGCGACCTTAGCGTCTCGCTCGGCCTGCCGGCAGCGACCGATCAGGACGACGCAGAGTTCATGTCCGCCATCGCCAGCGTCGAGGCCGCGTGCAAGCGGCACGGCGTCGTTCCCGGCGTCTTCGCGGGCAACGCCACCGTCGCCGCCAAGCGCATCGAGCAGGGGTTTCGCCTGATCGAAGTCGCCGACGACGGCCGGACGATGGTCACGGCCGCAGCCGCGGCGCTGGCGCAACTGCGTGGGCGTGCGTAGGCGCGTGCTGTAGAATATCCCTCGCATGACGACTTCTAGCCCGCCCGGAATCGACCTCGACAGCCTTACGCCCTGGTTCAGCGAGCATGTGGCGCCCGTGAAGAGCCTCTCGGCCAAGATCGTGGGCCATGGGCGCTCCAACCTCACGTACCGCGTCGAGGCGGAGGATGGCCGCGCCTGGGTGGTGCGCCGCCCACCGCTCTCTCACGTCCAGAAGACGGCTCACGACATGGGCCGCGAGTTCCGCATCATCTCCGCGCTTGAGCCCACGGGATTCCCCGTGCCCAAGCCTCACGCGCTCTGCACGGACGACTCGATCATCGGCGCGACGTTCTACGTGATGGAGTTCGTGGACGGCATCATCGCCGTCGACCCCAACGAGGTCGGCGCCAAGTTCGACGAAGGCGATCGCCGCAAGATCGGCGAAGAGCTGGTCGACGTGCTGGTCAGGCTACACTCGTTCCACCCCGAGGAGATCGGCCTCAAAGACTTCGGGCGACCGAGTGGGTACCTGGAACGACAGGTGCGGCGCTTCAGCGAACAGCTCGAGACGATCCGCTACCGCGAAACGGACGAGCTGGACGACCTGGCGAAGCGCCTTCAGGCGGCCATCCCCGAGGAGCGCCGGCTAGGCATCGTGCACGGCGACTACCGCCTGGACAACGCGATCCTCAACGACGACGGGCACATGATCGCGGTGCTCGACTGGGAGATGTGCACCCTGGGCGACTCGTTGGCCGACATGGGCCTGCTTCAGATGTACTGGGGCAACCCGACCAGCTCGCAGCTGAACATCGGTGCCACGTCCGTGATGTCACTGCCCGGCTTTCCGACCTGGGAAGAAGCGGCTGCGCGCTACGAAGAGAAGAGCGGCGCCGACCTATCCGGACTCGACTTCTACACCGTGCTGGCGCACTTCAAGCTAGGCGTCATCCTGGAGAACATGTACAAGCGCTTCCTTGACGGCGGCACCGTCGGCGCAGGCTTCGAGATGATCGGCCAGCAGGCGGTCGTCCTGGGCAAGCGCGGCCTTGAGGTCGCCGACCAGAGCACTATCGCCGCGCTACGCGGCTAGCCCCGGCGCTCCTGAGCGGGATCAGGACGTCCGAAGCGCATCGGCGCCTCCACTACTCGCGCGGGCCGGCCGTACGTTATCGACATCGCCCGCCCGTTAGCGGAATCATCCCGGATCAGATCGAGCACCGTCTCAGCGATCGTTCGTGGCTCGATCAGCGGCATGCTGGCGAGCATCGCCTCTGTCTGCGCCCGCGCCTTCGGATCCGCGTTGTCGCGCACCTGGCGGACCATCGGCGTGTCGACGACACCAGGGCAGACGCAGTTGACGCGGATATTCGCTTCGGCCTTGAGGAACTCCATCGAGCGGGTCAGTCCGACCACGCCGTGCTTGGCTGCGGCGTAGATCGGGTCCGGCATGTAGCCCATGAGGCCGGCGATGGAGGCCGTGCTGATGATGACGCCGCCTCCCCGCTCTTTCATCGCCGGCACCTGCGCCTGGACGCAGGAGACCACTGCCAGGAGGTCGATCATGAACGTGCGCTCCCAGTCTTCCGGCTTGGCCTCGGGAAATCGGGGACCCGGCGTGCCGACGCCGGCGTTGTTGTAGGCGATATCGAGGCCGCCGTAAGTTTCTTTCGTGAACGCGACCATCGCCGCGACGTCGTCGCGGCTCCTCACGTCTGCGCGCACGAACGCCGCCTCGCCTCCAGCAGCCTTCACCTGCTCGACGGTCTCGTTGCCGCCGCTCTCGTCTATGTCGGCGACTACGACCGAAACGCCGTTCTCCGCCAGCAACAGCGCCGTCGCCCGGCCGATGCCTGAGCCTGCGCCTGTGATCAGTGCTATTTTCCCGTTGGGGTCCATCGTCTCGCTCCTCCTTGCGTTCGGTAGTCTGTGACAATCGCGGCCATCCTGCAACCTGCGGCG
>CBDTZZ010000100.1:0-4749 GCA_965365035.1 uncultured bacterium
CGCCGTGGCGCGCAAGAATGACGTGCACTAGCCGCGCTCGCCTCTGGCGTGAAAGGCGCGCAGGACGGCCGGCACGTCGTCGACGCGAAGGCTAAGGCGGTGCACGCTTAGCGGCTCCGGCAGCTCCAGCGCAAGGATCGTCTGGTCGGCGCGGGCCGTCATCTCCTGCTCGGCGCGCAGCCGCATCAGGAGCCGAAACGCGCCGTCCTCCACGCCTTCCAACCGAATGTCGAGGACCAACGGCCGCAGGTCGTATTTCCGCACTTTCTTCTCGCGCTGGTGCACGACGGGTACCGAGCTGGCGTCCAGCAAGGCTGATATCCGCCGGCTAAGTTCCTCGGCCGACAGACCGTTCGACGGCACACGCACGTCGTATTCGGCCCAGCGCAGCAGCGCCTGAAGCGAACGGCCGCCGACGCCGACTTCCTCGACAGTCACAGCTTCCACTCCGGGCCGCATCGTCGCTTGGATTCCGACCAGTGCAGCGTCCGGATCGACCGCCGCTTCGAAGAAGACGTCCACCAGCTCGCCGTCGGAAGTTACTCCCTGGGGGAGCGCCGCCGCGATCTGGATTAGCGCCCCGGAGCGTTTGCCCTCCGAGTGGGCCAGAGGCAGGTTGGCCGCAACGACAGCCTCTTCCCACGCCCGAGCGAGATCGCGCTGGCCGAGATCGCGGGCCTCAGGCGTGATGCGATATCGGAAGCGTAAACGCTGCGCCTTCATTCTCGCTCCCGGGTGATCGTCACTTCATCGATCCGATTTCCTTCAACGCGTGTGATGGCGATGACGAGGTCGTCGTGGGTCACCTGTTCGCCCTCCTCCGGAATGCGTCCGAGCTTGGTCAGGATAAACCCGCCGACGGTCTCGTAGTCACCGTCTGGCAGGTTCAGTTTGAGGTCCTGGTTGGCGTCGTGAATGCTCATCCCACCGTCGACCAGTACCGTGCGCTCGTCGACTTCGACAAACTCTTCCTCGTGGCGCCTCAGCTCGTCGCTCACATGTCCGACCAACTCCTCGATCAACATCTCCAGCGTAACGATGCCGGCCGTGCCACCGTACTCATCGACGGCGATCGCCATCTGGTGCCCGGTCTCCTGCATCTCGAAGAACGCCGCGCCGACGACCTTCGTCTCTGGGATAAAGAGCGCCGGCCGCATCGCCAGGTCTATGAGGTCTCCCTCGGACATCGTGCCTTCGCCGATCCCCCGCAGGACATCCTTGATGTTGACGATGCCGACGACGTTATCGTGCTTCTCTTCGAAGACCGGGAAGCGGGAGTGTGGGTGCTCCATGTACGTCGGGTAGAAGTCGTGAAGCGCCGTCCCGCGCTCCAGCCAGACGACCTCCGTGCGCGGCACCATGACCTCGTTGATCCGCCGGTTGCCAAAGGTGAAGACTCCCGAGAGTAGCTCCGCCGCCTCGCTCTCGAGCACGCCTGCCTCGGCGCTCTGAGCGACGAGAAGGCTGATCTCCTCCGCCGTATGCGCGCTGTGCGCTCCTCCCTTTGCGGCACGAAGACCGAAGGGACGGAGGATGGCGTTGGCGACGCCGTTCAGGCCCCAGATCGCCGGCCAGAAGGCCAGCCGAAAGGCTTCCGTCGGCGGAACGGTGAGAAGTGATACGCGCTCCGGGTTGAACAAAGCGACGCTCTTGGGCGCCAGTTCGCCGAGGACGATGTGCAGTGCGCTGATGCTCATGAAGGCGATCACGACTGCGACGGCGTGGGACGAGATACCAGCCATCTTCTCGCCGAAGAGGTCGTCGAATAGCGGCTCCAGCAGGCTGGCCAGGAGCGGCTCACCGACGAAGCCAAGACCGATGCTGGCCATCGTGATGCCAAGCTGCGTTGCCGCCAGGTAGTTGTTGAGGTTGTCGACTGCCCGCAGCGAGAGACGGGCGAGGCTCTGTCCTTGATTCGCCAGCGTCTGCAATCTCGTGCGGCGGACAGAGACGATGGAGAACTCAGCGGCGACGAAGAGTCCGTTGAGGAGCACGAGCGCTACGACGAGCAGCAGCCGAAGCGAGACAGATAATATTTCGTCCATCAATAAGAGGAGCCGGCACCGGGCCGACCCTCGCCAGAATTATACACCGGCGACGCTCCAACCAGACCCCCGCTTGGCCGCCGGGCGCTGATTCGGTACGATGCCCACAGCATGTCACTCGTCGTGTCCGTATACGTTCCCAGCGGCATCGTAATGGCCGCCGACTCCCGCATGAGCGCCCTGCTTAGCGGCACGCTTCAGGGCGGTGAGAGCCAGGAGAAGGTGCAGCAGCAGATCGTCCTCTCGGACAGCGCCTACAAGGTCGTCGCCCTGCCTGATGTCGCCGCCGGCGTCAGCCTCTACGACTCCGCCGTCATTAAAAACCAACCGGCCGACAGCCACTTGCACGCCTTTGCCGAGCAAGAGCTGTCAGACGAAGACGACGTAGTCACCGTCGCCGATCGCTTCCTGGCCTACTTCCAGGAGCAGTTCCCGAACGTCAACCTCGGCTTCCACGTCGCCGGCTACCGCATCGAGGGCCGGGCCAGCGTTCCCTACGTGCTCGTCGGCCACACGACTCGCGAGCCGAAGGTGCGGCGCGTCAACGCCACGGAGCAGGGCCGCGTCCAGTACGGCGTCGTCCGCGCCGGCGACGTGCTGGTCGCCAACCGGCTGATCGACAAGGAGCGCCTGCCACTCTTCGCCGCCATGCCGCTGCAGGACGCAATCGACTTCGCGATCCACCTCATCCGCACGACGATCGACACCTTGCGCTTCGAGCCGCGCTACCCGTCCGTCGGCGGGCCGATCGATGTCCTCGTGGTAACGCCGGACGGCATGGAGTGGGTGCAGCGCAAAGAGCTGACCGGCGAAGACCAGGCGATCATCCCCTCCGGCCTCTGAGCAGCCGGCGCTAGCCCTTCGCGGCTTCGATCAGCTTGTCGGCGGCTGTACGCGGGTCGATCTCGCGGCGAGCGATCTGCTCCACCAGCTCATCGACGAGGTCACCGCCCCCGGCGAGCACGTCCTCGATTAGCGTCGCCTGCGCTACGGCCAGGAGCTGGCGGTGCGCCCGCTGGCGGCTCATCTCCTCAACGCGCCCGGAGTCCACGATGTACTGGCGGTGCTGTTCGATGGCGTCGGCCAGCTCGGCGGCGCCCTCATCCTTGTGAGCGACGGTCTTGATGATCGGCACGTTCCAGCCGACCTGTCGCTGCAGGTCCGTGAAAATGTGCAGCTGCTTGAAGACGCTCTCTGCCTGGGGCAGGTCTGACTTGTTGACTACGAGAACGTCCGCGATCTCCAGAATGCCGGCCTTGATCGCCTGCATGTCGTCGCCGGCGCCCGGAATGTTGACGACGACGGTCGTCTCCGCCGTGTCCGCGACTTCGACCTCGTCCTGGCCCGCGCCCACCGTCTCGACGATCACGACGTCCATGCCGGCGGCGTCAAAGACGGTAACGACGTCAGCGGTGGCGGCAGCGAGGCCTCCCAGCGCGCCGCGCGTCGCATGCTGCGAATGAACACGCCGGGATCAGCCGTCAGGTCTTGCATACGAATGCGATCACCCAGGATGGCCCCGTGGGTGAACGGGCTCGTCGGATCAACGGCGACGACGCCCACCGTCTTGCCGCGCTCGCGCAGCACGCGAACCAGCGCGCCAACGAGGGTGCTCTTGCCGGAGCCGGTGGGCCCGGTGACGCCGATCACGTGCGCGCGGCCGCTTTTCGGGAAGAGTGCGCGCAGGGCCTCGCGCCCCTCGCTGCCGCCGTTCTCGACCGAGGTGAGAACGCGCGTAAGCGCCCGCCGGTCGCCTTCGAGGAGGCGCTGGACGCGGTCGGAAATCACCTACGCGGCCGTTGCGCCGCTCTTCGAGGCGTTTTCGGCGACCCAGGCGACGATGTCATGGGTGGAGGCACCGGGACCGAAGATGCCGTCGAAGCCGATCTTCTTCAGCTTCTCGCGGTCCTCGTCCGGAATAATGCCGCCGGCGAAGAGCATAACGTCGCCCATGTCGCGCTTCTTCAGCTCGTCGACGACACGCGGAAAGAGCTCCAGGTGAGCGCCGGAGAGGATCGACAGTCCGATCATGTCGGCGTCTTCTTGCAGCGCCGTCTCGGCGATCATTTCGGGCGTCTGCCGGATGCCTGTGTAAATCACCTCGTGGCCGGCGTCCCGCAGGGCCCTGGCGACGACCTTGGCGCCGCGGTCGTGCCCATCGAGGCCGGGCTTGGCGATGATGATCTTCAGCTTCGCTTTGTCAGTCATATTTGGGCGACCCTCCTGTTAAGGCGATTATAGCGAAGATGTGCAGAACTGCCACCAATCGCCGGCCAGGAGTGCTCCAGCCCGCCTACGAGCGCTCGATCAGCTGGATCGAGACGCCGTGCGTGGAACCCCGGTTGATGCGGGCCACGCGCGCGCCGGGCCAGATGCTTGGCTCTGGGTCGGAGACCTTGATGTCGCGGCCGCGTAGGTGCTCGACGGCCGCCTCCAGATCCTCGACCTGCAAGCTGATGGAGAAGAGGCCTTCGCCGCGCTTCTGGAACTGCTCGTAAAAACGGCCCTTCTCTTCGACCGGCTGCACCAGCTCCAGGAATGATTCGCCGATCGGCAGGCGTGAGACCTTGAATCCGGCGCCCAACGGCTGATTGAGCGAGGCGTCTGTCTTTAGACCAACGTTGCGTCCCCATTGGGCGAGTGCGTCCTCAAGGTCGGCGGTGGCGATGACTACGTGGTCGAGCTCGCCATGCGCTACGGGCAG
>CBDTZZ010000101.1:0-4722 GCA_965365035.1 uncultured bacterium
GGGGTCATGTCTCCGACAGTCTCTGGCATCTTCGTCTCCTATTCCTGGCCGAAGCCCTCCATGTGCCACTTCAGCGGCCGCACGTGGATCGCCACGTGGTCCATGTCCGACGTATCCGATACGTAGGCGCGCCCCGCCGTCTCGCCCAGGTAACGGGCGGCGACGCGTTCGCGCCAGACGTTGTCGATCAGGCTGCCCGCGCGCGCCGTTCCCTGCACGGTCACCTGGCGGTAAGGCAGCTCGATCGTGTAGATCGAGAGCGCCGCCTGCCCTTTCGCCTGTAAGTTGCGCAGCTTCTGGGTCTTGCGGAACGTGCTGATAGTGAACTCCTTGCCATCGTATTCGTACCACACCGGCACCACGTGCGGGCGACCGTCCGGCCGCACCGTCGCCAGCGCCGCGACGTGCGCGCCCTCGAGGAACTCCGCCACCTCCGGCGCCAGTACGCTCACGGCCTCACCAGTGTGCGGCCGGTGATCGTTTCGAACGCCTCGACATACGTCTTCGTCGTCTTAGCCACGATCTCCTCCGGCAGCTCCGGACCGGGCGGCTTCTTGTCCCACCCGATGGCGCTCAAGTGGTCGCGCACGAACTGCTTGTCGATGCTGCGCTGGCCGCGTCCCGGCTCGTACTCGTCGGCCGGCCAGAAGCGGCTGGAATCCGGCGTCAGCGCCTCGTCGATCAAGATCACTTCCTCGTCCAGCCAGCCGAACTCGAACTTCGTGTCGGCGATGATGATGCCCAGGTCGCGCGCGTAGTCCCGCCCGTAGCGGTACAGCGCCAGGCTGCGCACTTTCATCGCGTTGGCGGCGCGTTCGCCGGCCAGCGCAACCACGTCCTTGTAGGTGATTGGCATGTCGTGCCCTTCTTCGGCCTTCGACGTCGGCGTGAAAATCGGCTCCGCCAGCTCGTGGCTCTCCAGTAGCTCCGGAGGCAGCTTTACGCCCGAGATCGCGCCCGTCTTTTGGTAATCAGCCCAACCGGAACCGCTGAGGTAGCCGCGGACAACGCACTCGACTGCGATCATCTCCGCCTTGCGCACGACCATCGCCCGCCCGATCATGTCGCGCGGCAGCTCGATCGGCACGCCCTCGACTCGCGTGTCCTCAACGACGGCAAGGAAGTGGTTCGGCACGATACTCCCCGTGCGCTCGAACCAGAACGCCGACATCTGCGTCAGGACGCGGCCCTTGTCCGGGACCCCCGCCGGCAGCACTACGTCGAACGCCGAAATACGGTCGGTCGCCACGATCAGCAGCTTGTCGCCCAGATCGTAGATGTCGCGTACCTTACCCCGACCGATCAGCGGTAGGTCGAGCGAAGTCTCAGTCACGGTCGCCGTCATAGGCCGATCCTTTCGAAGCTGGCGTCAACGTGGCGCAGATACCACCCGTAGTCGAACAGCGCCGCCAGCTCGTCGCGTGACAGCTTTGACGTCACGCGCTCGTCGTCCAGCAGGAAGTCGAGGTACGGCGTGCGCGCTTCCCAGGACTTCATCGCGTTCGCCTGCACTACCTTGTACGCGTCCTGCCGCGTCATCCCTTTGTCGATCAGCGCCAGCATCACCCGCTGGCTGAAGACGAGCCCGTAGCTCGCCTCCATGTTCTCTTTCATCCGTTCCGGGTACACCTGGAGCCCGCGCACGATGTACGTGAACAGGTCCAGCATGTAGTCCAGCACGGTGGAGGCGTCCGGCAGCACCACACGCTCCGCCGACGAATGCGAGATATCGCGTTCGTGCCAGAGCGCCACGTTGTCCAGCGAGGTCATCGAGTAGCCGCGCATCAGCCGCGCCAGGCCGCTGATCCGCTCGCTCTTCTCCGGATTACGCTTGTGCGGCATCGAGGACGAGCCTGTCTGCCCGGGGGAGAACGGCTCCTCCACTTCCAGCACCTCGGTTCGTTGCAGGTGTCGGATCTCGGTCGCGAACTTGTCGAGCGAGGCCGCGATCACGGCCAGCGTCCCGATGAAGTAGGCGTGCCGGTCGCGGTGCACGATCTGCGTCGACACTGGCTCGACCATCAAGCCGAGATCGCCGCAGACCTCGTCTTCGAGGTCCGGCGGCACCGTCGCGTGCGAGCCGACCGGGCCCGAGATTTTGCCGTATGAGATCTGCTCCTTGGCGTCGATCAGGCGGTGCGAGTTGCGGCGCATCTCGTCGTACCACCCGGCCAGCTTCAGCCCGAACGATATCGGCTCGGCGTGCACGCCGTGGCTGCGGCCCATCATCGCCGTCGTCTTGTGCTCCTTCGCCAGGGCGGCGATCGCCTCCATCAGCTTGGCCACGCCCTTTTCCAGAAGCTCTGTCGCCTCCATCAGCCGCAACGCCAGCGCTGTGTCCTCAACGTCGTACGACGTCAGGCCAAAGTGGATGAACCGCGATTCATCACCGAGCGAATCCGAGACTGAGCGCAGCCACGCGTTGAAGTGGTGGTGCATCTCGCGCTCGTACTCTGCCCACTTGTCGAGGTCGAACTTCGCCTTGCGGATCTTCGGCAGCGCCTCCGTCGGCACGACGCCGCGCTTGGCCCAGGCCTCGCAAACCGCGATCTCGATCTGCAGCCACTTTTCGGCCTTATTTTGCTCCGACCAGACGCCGGCCATCTCCGGCCGCGTGTAGCGTTCAATCATCGCTCGCCCGCCAATGGTCGGACGGCGTAGGTGAGAAGGGGCGGTGTCACGAACCTATATTAGGCGAACCACGTGCTGGCTGCCACAGACCCACGCCCCGTCAGCGGTAGTCTTCGCGCGGCGGTGAGAACACCTCGACCACGAGGCAGTCCTCGATGCCCGTGGCCTCGTGCGGCACCTCGGCGGGAATGATCCAGGCGTCGCCCGGCCCCAGGTCGTGCGTCTCGCCGTCGATCTCGAAGCGTAGCCGACCGCTCTGGAGCCGCCCGGTCTGCTCGTGCGGGTGCGTGTGCATCGAAACCACGGCGCCAGTCGCGATCCGCACCTCCAGCAGCATCATCCGATCGCCGTCCGTCAGCGTCTTGATCGTGACACCCGGCGCTCGTTCGAACCCCTCTATGCTTCCGCTCTTCGTAATCGGCATCGTGCGCCGCCTTCCTGGCTCTGGTTACGTGAGATCGAGTGTCAGGAACGGCACGTTGGCCGGCACAGAGTCGTGTGCGTGCGGGGTCACGAGCGTCCCGTGGTTGCGCTCCTCAGCGGCGATCACCGCCGGGTTGTTGTAGAAGCCCTCAATCGCCGAGGCGTCGTCCGCCTCGTAGATCGTCACGAGGAGGCCGCCATCCCCCGAATCCGCCTCTGGCGAATGGAAGCAGGTGATCCGCGTCAGGCCAGCCGACTTCAGCGCCGGCGCCGCTCCCTCGAGGCCGCTCTTCACCGCCGCCAGGAACGCCTCCGTCTGCCCCGGCAGGATCTTTGCGACGTGGACGAACTGCGTCATCGCAACCTCTTACGCCTTCGACTGCTCGTCCCGGAACGCCTGCAGTTTCTCGCGTACAGAGTCGTGCTTGAGAGCGAGGATCGCTCCGGCGTAGAGTGCCGCGTTCTTGGCGCCGTTCACCGCCATGCAGGCGACCGGTATACCCGGCGGCATCTGCGCGATCGAGAGCAGCGCGTCCATCCCCGAGACGGACGATCCGCCGCTCTGCGCGATCGGCACGCCGATTACCGGCAGCGCTGTCTGCGCGGCGACCACGCCCGGCAGATGTGCGGCCATTCCCGCCGCTGCGATGATCACTTCGAAGCCGGCGTCAGCTGCGCCTGCCGCAAACGCCTGCACCTTCGCCGGCGCCCGGTGCGCCGACATCACGTGCAGCTCGTGCTCGATACCTAGCTTGCCGAGCGTCTCGACGCAGACGTCTAGCGTCGGCACGTCGGACTTGGACCCGGTCAGGATCGCTACTTTCGGCAACAGAACACTCGCATGGCCTCTGGATACGTCATAGACGCGCTGCCGTCAAGCCTAGTCAACCCGTGCGTCCTGTGACGGCGCGGCGATATCGCCGCGGTAGTAGGCGTTCGTGAAGTGGATGCGCTGGACGTTGCTGTAGGCCTTCGACCGGGCTTCCGTTAGCGTCGGCGCCTGCGCCACGACCGTCAGCACCCGTCCGCCGCTCGTCAGCACCTCTCCAGCGTCGCCGGCAACCGTTCCGGCGTGGAAGACGTGTACGTCCTCGTCCAGCGAGCCGAGGCCTGAGATCGCGTATCCCGTCTGGTAGTCGTCCGGATATCCCCCGGACGCTATCACCACGCCGACCGCTGCCTCCGTCGACCAGCGGATTTCGCACTCTGACAGCGTGCCGTTCGCCACCGCCCAGCAGATCTCCAGCAGGTCCGACTGCAAGCGCGGCAGAAGCACCTGCGCCTCCGGGTCGCCCAGCCGGCAATTGAACTCCAGCACGCGCGGCCCGTCGTCCGTGACCATGACCCCCGGGTAGAGAGCGCCAGCGTACGGCGATCCTTCTTCTCGCATCGCTGCTATCGCCGCCTCGGTGACCTGCTCGTGGATGAACGGCTCCAGCGCTTCGTCCAGCCACAAGGGCGGGCTGTAAGCGCCCATGCCACCCGTGTTCGGCCCCTCGTCGCCGTCCCGGGCGCGCTTGTAGTCGCAGGCAAACGGCATCGTCGCCACGCTCGTGCCGTCGCTGAACGCGTGTGCGGAGACCTCTCGCCCCGAGAGCCGCTCTTCGATGACGACGGAGCTGCCCGATTCGCCGAGAAATGGGCCACACTGCCATCGGCGAACGAGAC
>CBDTZZ010000102.1:0-4676 GCA_965365035.1 uncultured bacterium
CCACCGAGATCTACACTCTTTCCCTACACGACGCTCTTCCGATCTTGCCGGCGCGCTCGATTCGCTGCCCCCCGGCGTCGTCTCCCTGGCGACTGACAATTCGCACGGATCGCTATCCATACTCTCGAACGAAGCCGGGCGCACCCTCGACGGGTGGCAGCCTTACGGGCCGGGCGCAGCCAACTTCTACGCCTCACAGGACTGGGACGGCAATGGACACACCGTCACCAGCCAGATCGTCTTGCAGACTGGCGCTAACCAGGTGACGATCGCACACGAGCTGCTTCACGCCTACCAGATGCGCGACGCCCCCTCCGGAAGCTACGGGCAAGCACTGCTCACTGACGAGATGCGCGCCTTCACGGCCGCTGCCGGCTGGGTGCAGGTCGTTTCCGACGAGGAGCTGCAGAGCCAGGTGCACGGCTCCTGGGAGGAGATCGCGGCGTTGTTCCGTTACGACGGCGCCGATCTGAGCTACATAAGCGAGACCGGTGAGACTCTGCAGGCGTTCACGCCGAACCCGATCGAAGCGTTTACGGCGATCGGTGCGTTGATCTACGCCGCGCCCGACGGCACCGAGCTGCCAGACTGGACAGAGTACAAGCGCTGGTTCGAAGCGAATCTGGGCTAGCTGCCCTCAGACAGGCGCTCGATTAGCCAGCGCGGCAGATCAGCCTCTTCCATCAACTTCTGCGTGCTCACGATGTCGTACTCCGCGCGGCGCAGCGTCACGCTCTGCGTCTGCGATTCGTAGATCGCGTACGAGGCACGGGGGTCGCCGTCACGTGGCTGGCCGACGCTGCCGGGGTTGATCACGACCTTCGTCCCCGTGTCCAACGAGACGGACTCACCCTCCACCAGTCGACGGAAGTCGCAGCCTAGCTGGGCGTCCGCATCGAGCGACGCGATCGCCGGCACGTGCGTATGGCCGCAAAAGCCGAACGGCGTCTCCTGTAGCGCCAGGTGCGCCGCGCCGACCTCCGCCGAGGTCAGGTACTCCCAAATCGGCAAGCGCAGAGTCCCGTGCACGAGCGAGAAGTGCTCCGCCTCGATGCGCGTCTCGGGCATCGCGTCGAGCGTCGCCTTCTCTTCCTCCGCGAGACGGTCACCCGTCCAGAGCGCCGCCGTGCGGGCGTCCGGGTTGAAGTCGTCGACGCTGATGGCGCCGGTCGCCGCGCGCTCGTGGTTGCCCGCCACGAACGCCGTACCCGCATCGCTCAGCCGCGACAGACAATCGCCCGGCTGTGGCCCGTAGCCAACGCAGTCGCCAAGACTCCAGACAGCGTCGAGCGCGCCACCGGTTCTGGCATCGCGAAGGACGGCCTCAAGCGCGGAAAGGTTGGCGTGGACGTCGGAGACGACGAGAACGCGCATGCGGCCAGTATACGGGCGCGCCAGTCTACGAGCGTGATTGACATCGCCCGTCCGTGCGGTTAGTCTGCGGGCACCAGAACGCGAAAGGAGGGCCCTACAACATGAGAGACACATTCGTTGCCGCGAGCAGCGGGCCCGTCCTTTCGGTCGTCGGCCACTCGGCCTAGCGATTCTCCGCTCGACCTCAGTACGGATCCGCCCCCTACGACCGTGTGCGCACGTACACGCCATCGAAATCGACTAACCAAGGAGCGATCCGTTGTACTCACTTGAGGACCTGGGCTGGGGCCCGTTCTTCGACCAACAGACTGAACAACCGAATAGCGACGGGCTGACGCCGATGCGCGTCGCGGAGGAGCAGCGCGGCGCATACGTGCTCTGGTCTGCTGACGGCGCCTTCGAGGCCGTCATACCGGGGCGCATGATGCACGAAGCAGAAGGCCGCGACTACCTTCCGGCGATCGGCGACTGGCTGCTCGCGAGACGCCTGCCGGGCGAGCGGCGCGCCGTCGTCGAGCACGTGCTGCGGCGTCGTTCGGTGCTCTCGCGCAAAGTTGCAGGCGGGCGCACCAACGAGCAGGTCATGGCCGCCAACGTCGACCTTATCTTCGTCGTCGCCTCGCTCAACCGCGAACTCAACCTGCGGCGTCTGGAACGCTACCTGGCGGTGACGTGGGACAGCGGCGCGACGCCCGTCCTCGTCCTCAACAAGGCCGACCTCTGCGACGATCGCCCGGAGATCCTGAGAAGTGTCGAGGCAGTGACGCCCGGCGTCGAGGTGCTTCAGACGAGCGCCGCCACCGGCGAAGGCATCGATGCGCTGCGGTCGACCCTGGCCCGTGGCCTCACGGCCGTCTTCGTCGGCTCGTCAGGCGTCGGTAAGTCGAGCATCGTCAACCGCTTGATGGAGCGCGAGGCACAGGACGTCAAGGACACCCGCAGCGACGACAAGGGCCGTCATACGACGACCGTGCGACAGATGCTCGTCCTGCCCGGCGGGGCCGTGATCATCGACACGCCCGGGCTGCGCGAGCTTCAGCTGTGGGACGCCGGCGAAGGCCTGGGCAAGGCGTTCTCGGACATCGACGACCTGGCCGAAGGCTGCGGCTTCCGCGACTGCAGCCACAGCTCCGAGCCGGACTGCGCGGTGCAGGCGGCGATCGAGGGCGGGATGATCGACCTCGAGAGGCTGGAGAGCTACCGCAAGCTGCAGCGGGAGCAGACGTTCGTCGCCGGCAAGAAGGACGAGCGGCTGCGCGCGGAAGGGCAGAAGAAGTGGAAGCAGATCGCCAGGGCCAACCGCGCCCGCCAGAAGGCGCGACGCCGCTGATCCTACGTCAGGACGACCGTGCCGTGTGGGCAGTCGATCGTGGCGATGAGCGCGGGACGAGCCGCCTCCACGAGCGGTAGGTCGACGCCGACTGCGGACGTCATGCGTGAGACGTCGGCCGGTCGCGGGTGCTCGGCCGTCAGGTCGGTCAACGTACAGCCGCCGGGCGACGAGGCGGACGGGTGTGCCCCGGGCTCCCACTGGATGAGGAACGGCACGAGACCGTCACCGGCGAGCGGGCGGCGGAGGCAGAGGCGCCAGCGCAACTCGCCACCTTCGGGCAGCGCGCGGGTCATCGCTATGACGGGGCCCGGATCGTAGCCGGCAGCGCGCGCCGACTCGGCCCGCGATTCGATTTCGGTGACTGACAGCGCCCAGGCGACGAGGCCAGGCTCGCGCAGTTCGTCAAGGCCGAACGGCAGCGGATCCGTGGGCGGGGGCTGATCGGGATCGGGTGCGATGATCTCGAGGTAAGCGCTGCCTCCGAGGGAGAGAAGGGCGTTGTGCGTGCCGATGCCGGTGTGCTTGCCACCGTAGGCGGCGGTCACCCCAAGCCGCTCCGCCATCGCCTCTATGCCAGCGTCCAGGCTGGGCGCGGCGTAGACGAGGTGATCGACGGCCGGCAGCACGGCGGCCTCAGGCTGTGGCTTGGGCCCAGGCCGGGATACGCTCGGCGAGCGAGCGGCCCTGCTCACGGCCAGCGTCGACGCAGAGGCCACGGCGAGAGGAGTCCATGCGGTTGGGCCCCATCGCTTCCTGCGAGCCCTCGTCCGGGAACGCCAGCTCGACGCTGGCCCCGGCCGCCCGTAGCGCTTCGACCTCGGCCGTCGCCATTCCCTTGGCCAGAGGATCGATACCGTCCGGGCGCACCCCGATCGGAGCTACGATCAAGATGTTGTCAAAGCCAGCAGCGAGGTCTGCGTTCGTGCACGAACGCACGCCACCGTCCAGATAGCGCCGTCCGTTGATCGTGACAGGCGGAAAGAGTCCGGGCACGGAACAGCTGGAGGCGATCGCCCGGTGGATCGGGGCGCCGGAGTCGCGGGTCCACTTCTGGAAAGCGCCGCTTTCGGCATCGACGGCGGTCAAGATCACGTCGCGATCCGGCCAGTCGGGATCGATCTGGTCCTCGAAGGACGCGACCCAGCGGTCCTCATCAACCGTCTTCGAGGCCAGCGCCATGGCGCCGATCTCTGCACAGCTTTCAGGTGTCATCTCCGTGTAGGCGGACCACTTGGTGAAGATCGCCATCAAGTTCGGAAGATCGATCTCCATGGTCAAGTCGATGGAGTCCGGGTCACGGGGGGCGTGGTGCCACTCAACCATCTCCTCGAGGGGCTGGCCTTGCGCGATCTGCGCGCCGACGGCCGAGCCAGCGGAGGTGCCGATGATGCGGTCCGCACCGGTCACATCGACGCCGGCGTCGCTCAAGCCCGCAATCATTCCGGTGCTCCAGGAGACACCGAGTAAGCCACCGCCGCCGAGTACTAGTGCCGTCTTTGTCATGTCGCCTCCTATTTGTGAGCAGTTTAGCAGAGCAGTTATCAGGCGCGTCGCTAGCTGTCGCCTACGAGTTCGCGAAGTAGGTGACGCCGTCCCGCTCATACCGGCGGAGCCGGTCGTTGCCGACGAGGAAACGCAGGTGGGCCAGCGTCTCGCCGATCGCCGCGCGCTTCATCCAGGCGGCGAAAGAATCGAAGGAGCCCGTGTTCCAGCGGATGCGCCGCGCAACGTCAGCAGCCGTGGCCTCGCCCTCAACACCGACTGCCACGACCATCTCGTCGAGACGCGACTCGTGGTGGGTCAGCAACTCCGTGACGCGCTTCTTGAACCAGTCGATGTCCCACTCGTGCGCCGGTAGCACACGGTCGACTTTCATATCGGCGATCTTCTTCAGGCTGTCGATGTAGTCCTGCAGAGGGTTCTCGCGCTGCTGCGGATGGAGACTGACATTGGGCGAGATCATCGGCAG
>CBDTZZ010000103.1:0-4656 GCA_965365035.1 uncultured bacterium
CACTAAGAACCGCGGGGGCGCATCAGGCCGGGACGTGAGAGTGGCGTCACACGCGGCCGGCGTGCAGGGGCGAGCGCAGCACGGCTTCGGGGCGCTGGCGGGACTTCTTGCCGGGGATCACCAGGCAGAAGCGGCTGCCACCCTCGGGCCGTGACTCCACCCAGATGCGCCCGTGGTGCAGCTCGACGATGGACTTGGC
The DNA here is from genome assembly GCA_965365035.1 of uncultured bacterium. Lineage (GTDB taxonomy): Bacteria > Chloroflexota > Dehalococcoidia > SM23-28-2 > RBG-16-64-32 > CF-162. Next base: position 200 of record CBDTZZ010000103.1, read on the forward strand.
GATCGCCAGACCGAGGCCGAGGCCGTTGCGATCGCCGCGGTGGAAGGGCTCGAAGATGTCCAGTGCGTCCTCGGGCGGGACGCCGGGCCCACAGTCGGCGACGCAGATCAGCGTTTCACTGTTAGAGATCGGCCTTGCTTCAACCGTGATGTGGCCGGCGGGAGGGCTGTAGCGCTGAGCGTTCGATAGCAGGTTGATCAGCACTTGCTCGAAGCGCAGCCGATCGACGAGCACCTTCACCCCGGAATCGGAAAGCTGCGTCTCGATCGTTTGGTGTTTGGCGGCGAGAAGCGGCTGCACGACGGCCACGGCGCCGGCGATGAGATCGCTCAGCGAAGCCTCGTCCAGTTCCAGCCGCGGTTGGAACTCGTCGTCGCGTGAGACCGCGACGAGATCCGAGACGAGGCTCGAGAGTCGCGAGGCGCCCTTGACGAGGCTACGCACCAGCTTGCCGCGCGAGCTGTCGGGGTCACGGATCTCTTCTTCTTCGAGAAGCATCTCGGCGCCCAGGCGAATGCTGGTGAGCGGCGTGCGCAGCTCGTGCGATACCGTCGTCAGGAAGTCGCTCTTCATGCGGCTCAGCTCGCGGAAGTGCTCCGCGTGCAGTCGCTGGCCTTCGTAGAGGCGGCAGTTGTCGAGGGATAGGCCCATGACCATGCCCAGGGCGGCCAGCAGACGGTTGTCCTTCACCTTGCTGTTGCCGCGATCGGCGACGATGGCGAGCACGCCGTCGAAGTTCTGGCGGCTGACCAAGGGAACGTAGATCACGCGGTCGCCGGCGAAGTCGCTAAACCACTGATCGACGATGGCGGGGCGGCGCAGCGTGAGCGACTCCTGGAGAGGCCATAGTGTCTCGCTGGAGATGCTCTGGGGCTCGGCGGACTCCACCCAGCCGTCGGGCAAGCCGAACGAGGCGACAGGCCGCAGAGTATCGTTGTCGTCGTCCAGCCAGGCGATGACGGCGGCACGCAGGCCCAGCCATTCGCCCAGAAGCTGGACGCCAGTGTCACACGCCCGGTCGAAGTCGTGGATCTTCGCCAACTGGTAGCCGAGGCCGTGCGGATAGACGTAGCGGCGGTGCATGCGAGTTTCCCAGCGGGCAGCCAGCTCGATCGCCACGAAGGCGCAGATGGCGGCAGGGACAACGACGATCGCCAGGTCAAACGGCGAGAGGTCGAGCGCTACGTAGTAGATCGTGAGGAGAGCGAAGACTGCCCAAACGATGCCGGCCTGGGCCCAGCGTCTAGCGACACCGATCTGGCGGATTGGGTCCTGTGTGAGCTCTTTCATAGGTGTATCTGCATAAGGAGATGGGCGACCTGCGGGCAGAGTTACACACAGAGGGAATGATTCGGGCAAGGAAGAGCGCTCTTGAGTCGTATGGTCGCGGGGGTGCGGCGATGAGACCCGAAGAGCGCTAACGCACTTCAGCGGTTGCGGCTCCGCTGGAATACAAGGTCATTATCTAGAAGAATTGATGTAGTTGTCAAGGAAAATTACTACCGCGAAATCGTTACTTGGGCAGGCGGAATTGTGGATATCTGCCTGCAAATTGTGGGAAACCTACCTGAAATCGGGGCGCGCGCGAATACCAACTGATCGGTTGGTTAAAGCCCGCGTCGCCCTATGCGGCGACGAATTTATAGCCGACGCCCCGCTCGCTGACGATCTCGCCGATCGTCTCCGGGTCGCCTTCCAGTTTCTGGCGCAGACGCCGCACGTACACCTTAAGGTAGTCCACTTCGTCCGTGTACTCGCGGCCCCATACCTTCGCCAACAGTGTCTGGTGCGGCAGAACGCGGCCGGCGTTGCGGCTGAGATGGTACAGCAGCGAGTACTCGGTCGGTGTCAGGCGCACGACCGTGCCTTCGACGGTTACGGTACGGCTGGCGTAATCGATGCGCAGGCCGCCGGATTCGAACACCTCGCCCACCGCCGGAAGCTGGCTCTGGTAGCGGCGCACGACGGCGCGGACGCGTGCAAGCAGCTCGATGTGGCTGAAGGGCTTGGTGATGTAGTCATCGGCGCCCATCTCCAGGCCGCGGACCTTGTCCACTTCGGTGTCACGAGCGCTGAGCATGACCACAGGCACGTCGGAGAATTCGCGGATCTCCTGGCAGACCTTGAAGCCGTCCGTGTCTGGCAGGACGATGTCGAGGAGGACGATATCTGGCTTATCCTGCTCGACAAGGGAGAGTGCGTCTTCGCCTGTTGAGGCGAAGCTTAGTTGCGCGTCGGGCCAGCGCAGGTTGAAGCAGAGGGTAACTACTTCAACAACATCTGGATCGTCGTCAACGATAAGAATCTTCATATGGCATCCCAGCTATGCGTATCGAGTGCTTCAGAAGGTAAGATGGCTCAGTGTCGTGTGCGTTACAGGGCGGTTCACTTAAGGTGAAGGGCCGGAAAATGGCCGGTTAGCGCTTGACAGCTGAAGAAATCCTGCTGCGGCTGGCGGTAATTCTGGCCGCCGGCGTCGGCGCCCAGTGGCTGGCGTGGCGTCTGCACCTTCCCTCCATCCTCCTTCTGCTTGTCGCCGGCTTCATCCTGGGACCCGTAACAGAGTTCTTGGACCCGGACGAGCTGTTCGGCGATCTGCTACTTCCGTTCGTGTCCGTGGCCGTCGCCGTTATCCTCTTCGAGGGCGGGCTGAGTCTGCGCCTGCGGGACATACCAGACATCGGCGGCGTGGTACCGCGGTTGGTCACGGTCGGCGCCGCTATCACCGGCCTCCTGGGCGCCCTGGCAGCGCACCTGATCATCGGCCTCGACGAGGGCGTCGCCATCCTCGCCGGCGCCATCCTGATCGTCACCGGGCCGACGGTGATCGTGCCGATGCTGGAGCAGATCCGCCCCATTGGGCGCGTGTCGACGATCCTGCGCTGGGAGAGCATCGTCATCGACCCGATCGGAGCGACACTGGCAGTCCTCATCTTCGAGGGCGTCGTCGTGGGCGATCTGGGCGACGCTTCATCGCTGGCTCTCGAGGGGGTGGCGAAGACGCTGGGGGCCGGCGTCCTCATCGGCGGCGGCGCCGGCTTCCTGCTGGCTGTGCTGTTGGGCCGCTACTGGATCCCGGACGCGCTGCAGAACGCGGTGACTCTGACGTTCGTCGTCGGCGTGTCGACCGTCTGCGAAACGATCCAGGAAGGATCGGGGCTGCTGGCAGCTGTGGTCATGGGCATCGTGCTCGCCAACCAGCGGCTGGCCACGGTGCGCCACATCATCCACTTCAAGGAAAACATCCGGGTCCTCTTGCTGGCGGTCCTGTTCGTCATCCTGGCGGCGCGGCTGACCTTCGACGACATCGAGGCCGTCGGCTTCGAGGGGCTGATCTTCATCGCCTTGATGATCGTGATAGTGAGGCCGCTTTCGGTGCTCGCCTCTACGGCTGGATCCGCGCTGAGCTGGCAGGAGCGCGTATTCCTGTCGGGCGTCGCTCCCCGCGGCGTTGTGGCGGCGTCGGTGGCCTCGATCTTCGCCATCGGCCTGGCGGAAGAGGGCGTTAGCGACGCCAACAAGCTCGTGCCGCTCGTCTTCGGGACCGTCGTCGGTACCGTCGCCGTCTACGGAGTACTCTCGCCGTTGCTGGCGCGACGGCTGGGGTTGGCTCGGTCGAACCCGCAGGGCATCGTCATCGTGGGCGCGCACCCGTGGGTGCGTGAGATCGCCCGCGTGCTGGTAGAGAACGAGGTCAGCGTTCTGCTGGTAGACAATTTCCGCCCGGACGCGACAGCGGCGCGTCTGGCCGGCCTGGACGCGACGAACGCGAACATCCTGGACGAGGAGCTGCACCGCGAGTTGGACCTTTCGGAGAAAGGGCGAATTCTGGCGATGACGCCGAACGACGAGGTCAACACCCTGGCCGTGCAGCGCTTCATTGAGTACTTTGGGCGCGCGGAGGTCTACCAGCTGGCGGCAAAGGGCGACGGTGAGGACGACAAGCGCTCAGCGTCCAGAGAGCAGCGGGGACGCGTGCTCTTCGAGGACGGTCTGACGTTCCAGAGCCTGGACGACGCGTTCAAGGCCGGCGCAACGGTGAGGGCGACGCAGCTGTCGGAGCAGTTTTCGCTGGACGACCTGGCGGCGCAGCACGGCCACGTCATACCGCTGTTCTTGATTTCGCCGAACGGCACGGTGTCGGTGTTCGCGACGGACAAGCGCCCGCCGGGGCGGCCGGGACAGGTGGTGATTAGCCTGACGGTGCCGCCGGAATCGCCGATCGAAGAGCCGGCGCGCGGCGACCGCTAGGGCCCTGGATCGCCTCGGCTACTGGCGAGAGGTGCCTAGCTAGCCGCCGGCTCGATGACGACGACGGGAATCTGGCGGTCGGTGCGCTCTTGGTACAAGTTGTACGGCGGGAAGATGCCCGACATCTTCTGCCACAGGGCCTCTCGTTCCTCACCCTCGGCCGTTCGCGCCACCGCATCGAAGACGTTGGTAGCGACGCGGATCGA
>CBDTZZ010000104.1:0-4611 GCA_965365035.1 uncultured bacterium
CCGATCGTTGGTCTACGAGGCCGGGGGTGGGCTGGTGCGAAACGACCTGACGGTTCTGCTGGACGCCGAGGGCGCGGAGGCCCATCTCAAGGGCCTGTACGTGACGGCTGGCAAGCAGCACGTCGACAACAACATCAACATCGACCACGCCAAGCCGCACGGCTACAGCCGGCTGTACTACAAGGGCATCCTGGACGAACAGTCGAAGGCCGTTTTCGGCGGCCTGGTGATGGTTCGTCCGGGGGCGGACAAGACCGACGCGCACCAGGAGGACAAAAACCTGATCCTTTCGCACGAGGCGGAAGTCGACAGCAAGCCGGCGCTGGAGATCTACGCCGACGACGTCAAGGCTGGCCACGGCGCCACCGCCGGCGCGATCGCCGAGGAGGCTCTCTTCTACATGCAGAGCCGCGGCATCGACCCGGAGCGGGCTATGCTATTCCTCGTGCGCGGCTTCGTCAGCGAGATATTGGACTCGGTGACGATCGAGCCGCTTCGCGAGTGGCTCGTGGAGCGCACGACGCAGGCGCTACCGCGCTTTCGCGAGGCGGCATGAGCCAGGACACCAGAGACAAAGTGGGCTCCGCTCTGGACGTTAACGCCATCCGCGGCGACTTTCCGATCCTCAAACGTGAAGTCTATGGGAAGCCGCTGGTTTACCTGGACAACGCGGCGACTTCGCAGAAGCCGCGGCAGGTGATAGACGCGCTGGTCCGCTACTACGAGTCCTACAACGCCAACATCCACCGCGCCGTGCACGCCCTGGGCGAAGAGGCCACCGCCGCCTATGAGGAGGCTCGCGAGAAGGTCGCGCGCTTCATCGGCGCACCCTCGATCGAGTCGATCATCTTTACGCGGAACACGACGGAGGCGATCAACCTCGTCGCGTACGCCTGGGGACGGGCCAACGTGGGCGAGGGCGACGAGATCATCCTCACGCAGATGGAACACCACTCGAACCTGATTCCGTGGCAACAGCTGGCGGCGGAGAAGGGCGCGACGATCCGCTATATCGAGATCAAGCCCAACGGAACGCTGGAACTCGGGAATCTGAGCGAGCTGTTCAGCGAGCGCACGAAGCTACTGGCGATGCCGCACGTCTCGAACTCGCTGGGGACGATCAACCCGGCCGAGGAGATCGTCGCGGAGGCCCGCAAGCGCGGCGTGACGACGCTGATCGACGGCGCGCAGGCAGTGCCGCACATGCCCGTGGACGTACAGGCCGTCGGCGCAGACTTCTACGCCTTCTCGGCGCACAAGATGCTTGGCCCGACCGGCGTCGGCGTGCTGTACGCGCGACCCGAACTGCTGGAGGAGATGGCCCCGTTCCTCGGCGGCGGCGAGATGATCCGCAAGGTGACGCTGGAAGGCGCGACCTGGAACGATCTTCCCTGGAAGTTCGAGGCCGGGACGCCCAACATCGCCGACGTAATCGCCTTCGGTTCGGCTATCGACTACCTCGACGCGCTGGGCATGGACAACGTCCGCCGCCATGAGGTTGAGGTCACCACATATGCGATGGAGCGGCTGCGCGGGCTCGATGACGTGACGCTGTATGGACCTGACGATCCGGACCAGCGGGGCGGCGTAGTGTCGTTCAACTTTGGCGACCTGCACCCGCACGACGTTGGCACGATCCTCGACCGGCACGGCGTGGCGATCCGCGCCGGCCACCACTGCACGCAACCGCTAATGCGCTGCCTGGGTGTGACGGGCACGGCGCGCGCGAGCTTCTACATCTACAACACGCAAGACGAGGTCGATGCGCTGATCGAAGGGCTCAAGGCGGCGCGGGACTTCTTTGAGTAGTGGACAGTGGTTAGTGGACAGTGAGTAGCGAAGAATTCCGGCGCCAAGAGTCCGAGCTAGATGACCTCTATCGCGACATCATTATCGACCACTACCGCCACCCGCGGCACAGGGGCCACCTGACGGCGCCTTCGGCCTCCCACGAGGGACTGAACCCGCTCTGTGGCGACGAGGTGACCGTGGAGGTGGTGCTGGATGGGACCGCCCTGGGCGAGATCGGGTACACAGGGTCGGGGTGCTCGATCAGCCAGTCGTCGGCGTCGATGATGACGGAGGCTGTGGCCGGGAAGAGCGTGGCCGAAACGCACAAGTTGATTGCCGACTTCACGGCGATGATGCGCGGCGACGAGAGCATCGACCCGGACGACCTGGGCGATCTGGAAGCGCTCTCCGGTGTGCGCAAGTTTCCGGTGCGCATCAAGTGCGCGACGCTGGCCTGGCACACGCTGGCCGAAGCGCTCAAAGAAGCCGCTCCCGACTAGCGGCGGTCAGTCTCTAGAGTCGCGGCGTCCCTCTGGGGCGCCTTTTTTCGTAGCGCGGGCGGCGGAGTGGCGACGCTCAGGCGTAGGAAAACGTCTCGAGGAAGCGGCGCATGGAGGCAGGTGCCGGCGCCTCCGCGAACAGGATTTCGTGGAGGAGCGCGAGAAGCGGGAGGCGGTCCGTGTCTCCTACCAGCTCCGTGATCGAGCGGCAGGCGGTGACCCCTTCGACGGTGTTCGTGCGGAGAAACTGCTGCCAGTCGGTCGCCTTGCCAAGGTGTTCGCCCAGCGTACGGTTGCGGCTGTGGGTGCTGAAGCCTGTCGTCAGCAGATCGCCGAGGCCGGCGAGTCCGAAGACGGTGTCGCGCTGACCGCCGAGGCGCGTGGCGATCCCGCACATCTCTTCGAGGCCGACGGTGGCGAGGAAAGCCTTCGTGTTGGTGCCGAGGCTCAGGCCGTCGGCGATGCCAAGGGCGATGGCGTAGACGTTCTTGAGCGTGGCGCACAGTTCGAGGCCGGTAACGTCGGCTGTCGTCTGGACCTTGAGGTGGTTGTTCTGGAGGATCGCTTGAAGGCTGGCGCAATCGTCCTCGCTGGGGAGACCGATGATGATCGCCATCGGTTGGCCGCGCGCCATCTCGTTGGCGATCGCCGGGCCGCCCATACTGCCGACGAAAGCCCCGCAGCCGTCCGGGAGTTCGGCGCTGATCACTTCGCTCATGCGGCGGTGGCTGCCGGACTCGAGACCCTTGGCGACGTTGAGCACTAGCTGGCCCGGCTCGACCGCTTCGGCGAGATCGGCGGCGACGGCGCGCACGACCTGCGACGGCACGCTGACGATGATGAGCCGTGCGCCTTCGACGGCGGCGCCCATCTCCCAGACGGCCTCCACCCGGTCGTCGAGCCGGATGTCCTCCAGGTAGCGGCTGTTCAGGCGCTTGTCGCGCACCTCTTCGAGGACGTCGTGCTCAATACTCCAGAGGCGCACGTTGTGGCCGTTGGTAGCGATGACCTGGGCGAGGGCGGTGCCCATGTTGCCGGCGCCAAGGACGGCGACTGATTCGCTCATGGGCTAGAGGTTACAGGCGCTGGGAGTGGGGTGCTAGCTAGAAGTGGAACGTCTTGAGATCTTCGGCGATAAGAGTGTTCTCAAGGCCGTTGATGTTCGGCATGCCGTTGCGGTGGGTAAGGATGATGGCGGTCTCCAGAGGAAGGCGCTCGCGGATCTTCTTCACGTCGTCGATGCCCATGTGCTCGGGGCCGCATCCCGTGCTGTACGTGCAGTCGACGACGTAGGCATCGGCGCCTTCGCCGAGCTTGACGGCCTCCTCGCAGTACATCGTGTCTCCGGTGTAGGCGACCGTCTTGTCGCCGATGCGGACGCTGTAGCCGAAGGCGCCGGGGGGGCTGCCGGTCTCGCTGATGTGGGACATCGGGTGGGCGCGGAAGGTGATGTCGCCGGCCTGCTGGTCACGAGTGGGATCGGCCTCGATGTAAATGCGCTTGTACTTCGAGCCTTTGAGGATGTGGGGGTAGACGCGCTCGGCAAAGTCTTCGAGCCATTCCTCGCAGTTCGGCGGGCCGACGATCGTCAGGTCTTTGGTGCGCTCGGTCATGTAGACGTACTCGAGCATGAGGAAGGGGAGGCCGACGAAGTGGTCGCCGTGCTGGTGGGTGATGAAGATGACTTCGATGTCGAGGAGAGATACGCCGAGCTGCTTGAGGTGAGGGAGGAGCGTGGGTGGGGCGTCGAACTGGTACTTACCGTCGACGATGAAGGAACTCCAGTAGCGGCCCTCTGCGGCGAAGGCGTTGGCAGAACCGAGGAAGGTGAGATTCACGCCGCTACCCGGCGACCTTCAGGTGGATGGTTGAGCCCGGACGTCGGGCCTGCTTATACGGTTCGATCATGTAGCTCCCTCTCTTGAGGCGTTATTCTATTGCAGCACAGGCAAATAGAAAAGTGCCGTGACCTGCGTCACACGGTGGCATTGCCGGAGAAAAAGGAACGGGCCGGCGCGAACGCCGGCCCGTTTGATCTCGCGTTGTGCGCCCGCTTTAGCGCTTGAGGACGTTGATTGTGCAGGCGGAGCCGAGGCCGATGACGTGGGCGAGGCCTGTCTTGGCACCCTTCACCTGACGGTCGCCGGCTTCCTCGCGGAGGTGCCAGACGATCTCAGTGATGTTGGCGACGCCCGTCGCGCCCAGCGGGTGGCCCTTGGAGAGCAGGCCGCCGCTAACGTTGACCGGAATCTTGCCGCCGTTGTAGGTCTCTTTGTCGTCGATCAGCTTGCCCGCTTCGCCGTCGCCGCAGAGGCCGAGG
>CBDTZZ010000105.1:0-4608 GCA_965365035.1 uncultured bacterium
CACCGGCTAGGAAGGCCCGGCAATCGAGACGCTCACGTAAGTTGTTACGCGCGCACCTCGCCGTTGGTTCCGTGTGCGCGCATACGGCGCTCTCAGACGGCCAGGAGCTTACGACGTCAGCCGCTGCGCCAGGCCTTTCCAGGCCCTTCCGCACGGAATTCCCTATGTAGCATCTACATAACATATATAGTGCGAACCTACATCCCGATTTCACACATTGCCTCCGGAGCCCTCTCCCGGTATCCTCGGCCTGCTGTGTCCTTCCGTATCGTCATCGAGCAACAGACTCTGCGCTTCGCCGCTGCGCACTTCACGACGTTCGCCGGCGAGTGCGAGCCGCTGCACGGCCATAACTATGCCCTCTCCGTCGAGATCGACGGTGAGCTGACCGCGGACTCCTGGATCCTCGACTTTGGCGAAGCGAAGGCTCTGGTCCGCGATATCTGCGCTGAGCTTGACCACAAGTTCCTCCTGCCGCTTGAGAACTCTGCTCTACAGATCGCCGCCACGGACGCCGAATTCGAGGTCAAATTCGGCGACCGCCGCTACGTCATCCCCCGCGCCGACGTCGCTCAGCTGCCGATCGACAACTCGACCGCCGAACGCCTGGCGGAGTACATCGCGGGCCGCATCGCATCCTCGCTGCGGGATCGGGGCGCCCGTAACGTTACGTCAATCGCTGTCAGCGTCGAAGAGGCGCCCGGGCAGTCGGCCCGGTTTAGCCGGACGCTCGCGTGAGCGTTTCTCTGGGAGGTGTTGACAGCGCGCCAGAAACGCCTATTATGTATCCTTGCCAAACGCCCCTGAACAGGGAGGGAGTTACGGGTAACGGCCATGCAGATTGACTGGCATCGCGCGATCAACGACATCCTCGATAAGAAGCTGTCGTGCCCCCGCTGTGGAGGCCTGGAAGACGAGGTCCTCGTCGGCTATCTGCGCACGCCAGAGGCCGCCGAATGGGCGCCGCTCTGCGAAGGCTGTACTCAGCGCGAAAACTGCGACTCCCGCAAGTTCGTCCGCCTCTGCCAGGACTGCGCCACCACCGCCCGCCTGCGCGGCCGCCGCGTCAGCGAAGAAGGCTTCATGCTCGCTCTCCTCGACGAATGCCGCCGCAACCTCGACGAGACGCTGGATTACCTCGCCGACTACTGGCGTGAGGATCTGGACATCGACCCCAAGGAGATGGACAAGCGCCTGGAAGAGTTCGACGCCGACCTGTTCAAGGAAGAGAACACATGGCGCCGCTTCCTGGAGGAGCAGTACCTGAAGATCCACGGCTGGTACCGCGAACACCGTAAGCCCGTTCCCAACGCGGGCTGGCGCTCCGAGTACATCGAAGACATCGTCGCCCTCGGTTACCCCTCGCTCCTCGGCGACTAGCCGTGCTCTCTCCGACGCCGCGTTGCCACACCCTGTATGCTTATCCTCGCCCCGCCCAGACCGGGGCATAGGAAGGACTAGCCCATGACCCTGTTCCATAGCCCCTGGTTCAGCATCAAGCCCTATCCCGAAGTCACTCTGCAGGACCTCCTGGCGCCCTCGGCCGAAATGTACCGCGACAAAGCCGCCCTGATCACCCACGAGGGCACCGAGTACACCTTCGGCCAGACCTGGACCGCCTGCCGCAAGCTCGGCCGCTTCCTCCAGGACAACGGCATCCAGAAAGGCGATCGCGTCGCCATTCTTTCGGGCAACTCCGCCGAATACTTCATCGCCTTCTACGCCACCCTCTTCGCCGGCGGCGTCGTCACCACCCTCAACCCCCTCTACAAGGAGCGCGAGGTCCTCCACCAGCTCGAGGACGCCGGCGCTTCCGCCGTCTTCGCCATGGGCCCTCTCCTCCCACTCGTCCAGAAAGTCCGCGAGCAGCTGCCGAGCATCAAGCACATCTTCCCGATTGAGGATGTCTGGAAGCTCGCCGGTGAGGCCGACGACGACCCCAAAACCATCAGCATCAACCCCAGGGAAGACCTCGCCGCCCTGCCCTACTCCTCAGGCACGACAGGATTGCCTAAGGGAGTTATGTTAACTCACTACAACCTGACATCTAACGTCCGCCAGACGCTGACCACCGGCCTCTCCTCTGGCTACGGAACCTACCTCGACTTCCTGCCCTTCTTCCACATCTACGGCATGGTGGTGCTCATGGCTTGCGGGTTCGCCTCTGGCGTCTCCCAGGTGATCATGCCCCGCTTCGCCCCCGATCTCTGCCTCGACCTCATTCAGCGCCACAAGGTCACCAACCTCTTCGCCGTGCCGCCGGCGCTCATGGCGCTCGCCAACTTCGCGGACGCTGGCAAGTACGACACCTCCTCACTGACGATGATCATGTCCGGAGCAGCCCCGCTGCCGCTCGAGGTCGCCCGCGCCTCCGCAAAGGCCCTCGACACGACCGTCCTCCAGGGCTACGGCATGACCGAAACCAGCCCCGTCATCAACGTCAACCCCATCACCCGCATCAAAGACGCCACCGTCGGCCCGCCCGTCGCCGATACGATCGAGAAGGTCGTCTCTCTTGACGACGGCAAGGAACTCGGCCCCGGCGAAATCGGCGAGCTGATGGCCCACGGCCCACAGGTGATGAAGGGCTACTGGAACAACGACGAGGCGACGAAAGAGACGCTGACCGAGCCCGGCTGGATCGCCACCGGCGACATCGTCTCCCTCGACGAGGAAGGTTATGTCACGATCCTCGACCGCAAGAAGGAGATGATCAAGTACAAGGGCTACCAGATCGCCCCCGCCGAACTCGAAGCTCTCCTCCTTGAGCACCCGGACGTCGCGGACTCCGCCGTCATCCCCAAGCGCGACGCCGAGGCCGGCGAAGTCCCCAAGGCGTTCATCCTCCTCCACGAGGGCAAGGAAGTCTCCACCGACGATCTGATGGCCTTCGTCGCCGAGCGCGTCGCCCCCTACAAGAAGGTGCGCGAGATCGAGTTCGTCGAGGCCATCCCCAAGACGGCCTCCGGCAAGATCCTCCGCCGCGAGCTAATCGAACAGGAGCGCGCCAAGACCGCCAGCTAGCGCAATCCCTCTGGGCCGGGCGACCCTCACACGCGCGCGCCCGGCCGCAGCGACTTCAGCAGCCGCCCGCTGGCCTTGGCCACGTCATCGACAGCCGCCTCGAAGACCTCCTCGTTGGCCTTCGACGGCGTGCGGTAGCCGCTCACCTTGCGCACGAACTGCAGCGCCGCCGCGCGGATCTCCTCCTTCGTCGCCGTCTCGTCCTTCCGTCGCAGAGTCTTGATGCTCCGGCACATGTCGCCCGCTCCCTCTCGCTAAGCCTTCTCTTGGTCGCGGTGCAGCATCACCGCTGTCTCGCTCGCGCGGAACCCGTTCCGGCCGTAGAACTCCACTCGCTCAGGTTCGCAGAAGAGCGAAACGATGTGCACATCCCCGATCGCCCCCACAAGCGCTGCGACAATCCCCTCGCCGATGCCACGCCCGCGGTACTCCGGGTCGATCACCACGTCCTCAACGTAGGCGCGGTGCTCCCCGTCGGAGATCGCCCGTGCGAAGCCGACCAGCCGCTCGCCGTCCCAGGCGCCAACCGCGACGCTGGCCGCGATCGCCCGATCTATGCCACCGAGGCTCCAATCCGGCCACCAGCCAGCGCCGTCGTACAGGCGCCGTACCGCCGCCGCGGCGATCGGCCGCTCTTCCTTACGCTGGTACGCGATCTTCGTGCCCATCGACTCCCGATTATGCCACGAGCCGCCAACAGCAAGACGGGGCCCGCCAGGCGAGCCCCGTTCCTTGTCTCCTGTCCCTTATCGCGGCGCTAGCAGCAGCGACCCGGCTGGTCGTCAGTGGCCGCGACTACTGGCAACGCCTCATCGCGCGCCCTCTTCGCCTCGCCGCCCGGCTTCGTCGCCCGCACCACGCCGCTGAAGATGCCCAGGCTTCCCTTGCCGGCGATCTCCTTCGCCGCGTCGCCCAGGCCGCCGGCCTCCGCGTCCTCGGCAGTGTACTCGCGGAACGACTCGATCTGGACGTTCTCGAAACCGGCCGCCGCCAACTTCGAACTGTAGTCAGCCTCTGTCAGCGCGCCGGCGATACAGCCCGTCCACGCCTTCATGCTCTCTTCGATCGCCTTCGGCAGGACATCGTGCGTCAGAATGTCCGCGATCGCCAGGCGTCCGCCCGGCTTCAGCACGCGAAACGCCTCGCGTAGTACGGCGTCCTTGTCGGGGGAGAGGTTAACCACGCAGTTGCTGATGATCACGTCCACCTCATCGTTGGGCAGCGGCATCGACTCCATCTCGCCCTTGAGGAACTGCACGTTGCTGACGCCAGCCTTGCGCGCATTCTCCCGGGCCAGATCCAGCATCTCGTCCGTCATGTCCAGCCCGTACGCCTTGCCCTGCGGACCTACCCGCCGCGCCGAGAGCAGCACGTCGATGCCGCCGCCCGACCCGAGGTCGAGGACAGCCTCACCCTCGCTCAACGCCGCCACGGCCACCGGATTGCCGCAGCCGAGTGAGGCAACCACGGCCTCCTGCGGCAGGTGCTGCAGCTCGTCCGTCGCGTACAGCGTCGATGAAATCGTCGATTCCTCGAGCGACTCGTCCCCGCAGCAGCCGCCGGCCTCGTTCGCCTGGGCCTTCT
>CBDTZZ010000106.1:0-4600 GCA_965365035.1 uncultured bacterium
GGTGGGAGAAGGTTGGGGATGCGGTCCTCGATGGGGTACTTCTCGCCGCACTTGGTGCAGGTCAGCATTCCCTGGATCACCTCGTCGCCATTGGCTTCATCGACGGACAGCTCCAGCGGGCTCTTGTCCATCGGGCAGGCGAGGATGTCGACGATATCTTTTCGCATGGTGGCCTCGGCTCGAATTCTATGGCCGGTCAAAGGGGCCGTCAAACGCGGTGCGGGATACAATCGGAACATAATGAGCGAAACCAGGCGAATCCCCCTCGATCGACGCGTGCTCGTCGTACGGGAAGAGCGGATCGACTTGCGTCCGGAGCGTGGCGCTGTCATCTTCCCCCTGGCCGGCCTCTTGATCAGCGCCGCGATCTTCGCTGTGATCGTCCTCTTCGCCGGCGACCTCTCGGCGACGGCGCTCGTGCTGATCCTGCTGCCGGGTCTAATACTGGCGCCGTTCTCGGCGATGGGCCTTGTGTATTCGGTAATCGGCGCCGCCGTCGTCGTCGAAAAGGCGAAGCAGTCGATCCGTTTTCAGCAGGGCGTTCTCGGTCTCGGCATCGGCACGATGGAGCTTGTGCCGTTCTGGAAAATCGACCACATCGCCGTCGAGGACTTCGAGCAGGGGATCGTCGCGCCCGGTCCACACCCGCTGGACTTCCGCGCCTGGGACATCATGCTCGTCAAGGAGAGCGGCAAGCGCCTGCCGATCGCCCAGGTGGTCGCCGGAGCCTCCGGTGATCTGATCGAGGAAGGCTGGGACCGGGCTATCGACGCCGCCGAGGCGATCGCCGAAATGACCGGCAGCCGCGTCGAAATCACGGCAGAGATCGAGACAGGCGAGACAACGGAAGCCGCGGCCGCGCCGGCGAAGAAGGCGCGCTAGCGTGAGCGCCGAGACGGAGATCCTTCGCAAGTACCGCACGATCGCCGTCGTCGGACTCTCAAGCGATGAGACGCGCGAATCACTTGGCGTTGCAGCGTACATGCAGGCTGCGGGCTACCGCATCGTGCCGGTCAACCCGGCGGAGACAGAAGTGCTAGGGGAGAAGGCCTACCCCACGGTTGTCTCGATTCCGTCGCAGGTGGAGATCGTGGACGTGTTTCGCCGTCCGGAGGCCCTACCGGGCGTCGTCGACGATGCGATCGCTGCCGGGGCGAAGGTGATCTGGATGCAAGAAGGCATCGTCAACGAAGAAGCGGCAGCGACGGCGCGCGCAGCCGGCCTTGAGGTCGTGATGGATAGCTGCATCCGCACAGAGCACCGCCGCATGGCGGCGACTGTGTGACTGGGTCGTTGTGGCTTACGTAACGGCGATGCTACAATCGTTGAGTCAGCAAGGGCAGTCTCATCTGTAGTAATACCTTGAGTACTTCACGCGGCGACCCTTCGTTCCCCCACCACATGGGGTCTATCGGTGCATAGCGACGCCTGGAAGGACAAGTGCGGCGTCTTCGGCGTTTACGCACCAGGCGAAGACGTAGCCCGCATCACTTTCTACGGCATCTACGCCCTGCAGCACCGTGGCCAGGAAAGCGCTGGTATCGCCAGCGGCGATGGCAAGACAGTGCACGTGCGCACAGGCATGGGCCTCGTCTCGCAAGTCTTCGAGGAGCACGACCTGGGCCACCTGCCCGGTTACGTCGCCATCGGCCACACGCGCTACTCCACGACCGGCTCCAGCCGCAGCGAAAACGCGCAGCCGGTGCACGTCGAGGGTACGAACGGCGAGTTGGCGATAGGGCACAACGGCAACCTGCTCAACGCCGACGTCCTGCGCGACGACCTGGAGGACGGCGGAACGGAGTTCGAGACTTCGACTGACACTGAAATCGCCGCCAGGCTGCTGGCATCCGCGCCGGGCAGTTCGTGGCTCGAGCGCGCCGCCAACACGATGAAGGTGATTTCCGGCGCCTACTGCTTCGTCGCCGTCACCCCAGACTCACTGATCGCCATGCGCGACCCGTACGGGGTGCGACCGCTCAGCATCGGCCGTCTCAGCGGCAAGGGCTGGGTCATCGCCTCCGAGACCTGCGCTCTCGATCACCTGGGCGCGGATTTCGTGCGCGAGGTTGAGCCCGGCGAAGTTGTCGTCATCGATGGCGACGGCCTGCACGCCGAGCAGGCCGTGGAGAAGCGCCGCGACGCGCTCTGCGTGTTCGAGTACATCTACTTCGCCCGCCCCGACAGCGTCATCCGCGGCAAGCTGCTGCAGCCCACCCGCGCCAACATGGGTCGTGAGCTGGCCCGCGAAGCGCCGGTCGATGCTGACATCGTGATCGGTGTTCCGGACTCCGCCACGGCCGCGGCCATCGGCTACGCCAACGAGTCTGGCATTCCGTACACGGAAGGCCTCGTCAAGAATCGCTATGTCGGCCGCACCTTCATCAAGCCTGACCAGCGGCTGCGTGAGCAAGGCGTCCGTCTGAAGTTCAACCCGCTGCGCCAGGTGATCGAGGGCAAGCGCCTCATCGTCGTCGACGACTCGATCATCCGTGGCACTACCACGCCAAAGGTTGTCGAGATGCTGCGCAAGGCGGGCGCCGCCAGCGTGCACATGCGCGTCTGCGCCCCGCCGATCGTGAACCCCTGCCACTTCGGCATCGACATGGCGAGTAAGTGGGAGCTGATCGCCTCGCACCAGGAGATCGAAGACATCCGCCAGCACATCGGCGCGGACTCGCTCGCCTACCTCTCGCTGGATGGCCTGATGCGAGCCGTGGAGCAACCCAAGAATACGTTCTGTACCGCCTGTTTCACCGGCGAATACCCGATGCCGGTTCAGCTGCAGATGGACAAGCTCGTGTTCGAGCGCCCAGGACGCGGCAAGGGCAAGAAAGTGCCTGTCGCTGCCGCCACCGCCGACGGCGAAGCCGACAGCGGCTAGCACCGCGCGTCTCGTCCCGCTATTATTGGGTTCGCCCGTTCCAGAAGGAGTTTCCGCAACGTGGTGCAAGGCCCAACGGTGTGACCAGCCAGAAGCCAGATATTCCCGACGCCTACGCGGCTGCCGGCGTTGACGTCGACGCTGCCGAGGCGCTCGTCGACCGCTTCGCCGGGCTCGCTAAGTCCGCGCGGCGGCCCGAAGTGCTCGCCGACGTCGGTCCCTTCGCCGGGCTCTTCAAGCTCGGCAGCTACGACGAGCCAGTGCTCGTCGCCAGCACCGACAGTGTCGGCACGAAGGTCAAGATCGCGGGTCTCCTCGGGCGCTACGAAGGCGTTGGGCACGACCTCGTCAACCACTGCGTCAACGATGTCCTGACGACCGGCGCTGAGCCGCTCTTCTTCCTCGACTACATCGGCAACTGCGGCCTCTCAGACGACGCCAAGGCGGCACTCGTGGCCGGTTGCGTCGCTGCCTGCAAGAATGCCGGCTGCGCTCTCCTGGGCGGCGAGACGGCCGACATGCCAGGAACCTACGCCGATGGCGACTTCGACCTCGTCGGTTTCGTTCTCGGCGTCGTTGAGCGCGACTCTGTGATCGACGGCTCGCGCATCCGAGAGGGCGACGCCCTAATCGCGCTGCCGTCGAACGGACTGCACACGAACGGCTACTCGCTTGTGCGGCGGATCTTCAACGTCGGCAAGGGCGGCGATCCGGCGGCTGAACGCGCCGTCCTCGAACGCAGCTACCCCGGCCTTGAGGGCACCCTCGGCGATGCGCTGCTCGTGCCCCACCGCCCCTACCTCGCAGACCTGCGCCCCGTCCTGGCTCACCTGCGCGGGATCGCGCACATCACCGGCGGCGGTATCCCCGGCAACCTGCCGCGCATCCTTCCGGACGGCCTCGGTGCCGGCCTCGACCGAGAGTCCTGGCGCACGCCGGCGCTCTTCCGCCTGATCCAGGAGACCGGCGGCCTTGACGAGGCGGAGCTACTGCGCGCGTTCAACGCGGGCGTCGGCGTCATCGTTGCCGTCGCGCCGGAAAGCGCCGCCGAAGTTTCACAACAGCTACCGGAGTCGTGGGTCATCGGTGAGGTGACGCGCGGCGACGGCGTAACCTGGAGGTAGCGATGGCCCGCTTCCGCGTCTTCTACATCGAGCGCCAGCCGAAAGACGGCGGCCAGATCGACCTGCGTGCCACTGGCTCCCGCCCAGGTGAATACCTCAAAGAGACGGACTGGGAGGAACAGGTCGATGCGGCCAACGCCGTCGCAGCGCTCGACTCGTTCTTCCGCGACCACGCCAGTCAGGCGGATGGCGTGATGATCGTTGAAGAGGACGGCCGTGGTCATCCCGTCGAGGGCCTTGATTACGATCCTGACCGCACCTACATCTGGATCGAAGAAGGCAAGATGATGGAGTACCAGGGCATGGCAGAGGCCACGGCTGGCAAGATCAGCTGCCCGCTCTGCGACGGCTCCGGTGAAGTGGACGACGAGATCGCCAAAGAGTTCACTGACATCTGGCACAGCAACGAGTACGTCGAGGAGAGTTCTTGAGCCCCGTCGCCATTCTCGCGCCGTTCGACAAGAGCGGCCTCAAGGACTTCGCGCTGCGACTCGCCGAGCTGGGGTTCGATATCTACTCCACCGGAGGCACTCACAAGCACCTGACGGAGGCGGGGCTGGCGGTGCGCGCAGCGCAGCCCGAAGGGCCGAGC